>JAJFUY010000261.1 GCA_021372185.1 Chlamydiales bacterium
CCCTATTTACCACATTTACAAAAGGCCTTGCAGCACTGCATGAGCAATATGGCTGCCTTCATGGTCCTTATGGTAAAGGCGCTATGATTGCCTTTACACCGTATGATGGATCAGATGCCATTGTGAAAAAATTTGTGCAGAAATTATTCGAAAACGGCCTGATGAGCTTTGTTGCAGGCTCTAACCCTACACGCGTGCGCTTTTTGATTCCTGTAGGCGTAATGCAAGTAGATGATATTCCACCAATTATGAAGATCATCGAAAAAACGTTGCTAGAGTGTATGCCATGATCATCATACGCCCAATACAAAAAGATGATTTTGAGCAGTACAAGCGGCTTGCTTTTGAGTCACATATCAACTTTTATACACTGCCCAAGAATGAAATAAAGCTTAAAGCCCGTTTTGATAACGCCATAAAGTCATTTTCCAGCTCTGATATAGAACCAAAAGAGCAGTTTTATCTTTTTGTAGCAGAAGATACAAGTACTAAAATGCTCCTTGGCGTCTCTGCCCTTGCAGCTACGTCAGGTGGCAGTGAGCCACTCTTTTTCTTTAGTAAAGAACAGCTGCATGTAGAATCAACAAACACACACGTAGTAAAAGATATTCCTGTATTGCATGCTGTAAGCTATCCTCAGGGGCCATCAGAGGTCTGTTCACTTTTTGTTGACCCAGCTTCTCGTGGAACAAAGGTGGGTAAGCTATTATCCCTTTCTCGCTTTTTATTTGCTGCACGATTTCCTGAGCGGTTTTTACCCAGTTTTATTACAGAACTACGTGGCAAGATTGAGAATGGCACATCAGTCTTTTGGGAGGCTGTAGGCCACCACTTTTTTGATGCAAGCTTTGCTGAAGTGCAAGAGATGCAAAACTTTGGCCGCACCTTTATACAAGAGTTTTTGCCCCACTTTCCAATCTATATTGATTTATTGCCAGAAGATGCCCGTGCAGTTATTGGTAAGGTAGATGATGACACGCAAGGTGCCCTCTCAATGCTCACAAGATTAGGCTTTCAGCTGACTGAAGAAGTAGATGTTATTGATGCGGGGCCAAAACTTAGCGCCAACAAAAATGCCATTTTGCCAATCCAAAAATCTGTGGTGGTGACTATTGCTATTGAGCCCACTCTTACAGATGCCAAACTCTATATTGTGGCAAACGACCGGCTAGACTTTAGAGCCACCATTGCAGAGGTATCGTGGGTATCTGATTCTACAATTGCCATAAAAGCTGAAGTGGCCCTAGCGCTTAATCTACATGTGGGTGACACAGCCCGAATTTTTGACCATACGAGTATATAATGATTACATCTATTGACCCTGCCACAGGCAAAATTGTCTATCAGACGCAAGAATCTAATGTGGATGATGCTATAAAAAAAGCTGTGCTTGCCTACCCAGCTTGGAAAAAACGATCATTTGAGGAGCGTGCAGGCTACTGTAAGCGCTATGCAGAAATATTGCTTAAACAAAAAGATAATTTAGCCCTGACCATCTCAAGTGAGATGGGTAAACCCCTTTGGGAAGCGCACACAGAAGTACAGGCAATGATTAACAAGGTTGCCATCTCTATAAAAGCCTACTATGAGCGTTGCCAAGAGCGTATTGTTCCTGGCCAAGCAACGCGCTTTCACCCTCATGGTGTTGTGGCAGTGTTTGGGCCCTTTAACTTTCCCGGGCATCTGCCAAATGGCCACATAGTGCCAGCACTCTTAGCAGGTAATACTGTCATCTTTAAGCCAAGTGAAAAAACACCCAAGGTAGGACTGTTAATGAGCCAGATGTGGCAGGAAGCTGGTTTGCCAGACGGGGTGTTTGTGCTCGTTCAAGGAGCCAAAGAAATCGCCCAGAAAATTCTTGAGCATAAAGAAATAGCAGGCCTCTTTTTTACTGGTAGCACCCATGTTGGTCGCTACATTCAAGAGCAATCATTAGACTTTCCCGGAAGAATTTTGGCGCTAGAAAT
>JAJFUY010000268.1 GCA_021372185.1 Chlamydiales bacterium
CTATAAATTCTTTTAATATACAAGAAACAGAAAAACCCCGTCTATATAAGGCGGCTATCGCCTTCTCTTTTTGGGCTTTTGGGGCTGTTTTATCTAGGAGTATGGGATAGCGCTTCTCTACAAGAGCCTTAAGAGTATCTACATCTGGGCCGAGGTGGGCATCTAGCGATTTAAGGGGGATTCCCCTCATTTTGGCCTTAATGGTGATCTGATGGCGGCTTTTGCCCTGTTTTTGGAGTTTTTTGACAAAATAGGCCTCAAAATCCTCATCATTGAGCACATTCAGACGGACGAGCTCATCTATGGCTCTCTGACGTGCATTGGCTGAAAAATGTCGCTCTTCTAGGCACGCATCAAGCTCGCGTGAGTGCATGGCCTTTTTAGAAAGCTTCATAAGCCCCACCCTAAGGGCATAACGCTCTTCTAGGGGCCAAAAACGCTCTAAAAACTCATCTCGAGAGGCAACATCCCACGATAAAAGCTCAGATTTTGCAAATGAGCGGTCTATTGTGAGGATGCATGTAGTATCAAGATACACCTCAAGCGATGTGTCTATTTGCTTGATTTGGGGACGCACGATTCAAACCCCTGAATTTCAATAATTGGCCTAGATGCCATTTTATTGCCACGGCTTGTTACGCCCTTAACCGGCACTTCTTTAAATTCAAACTGCTGGCTTGCTACTTTTTGGCGAGCTTTTGGCAACAGCTGCATGAGTAATCGGGGCTCATGAGCCACAGAAAAATACTGCAGTTTTGATTTTTCTTCCATAAAGGCATATTCTTTTTCTAGCTGAAATGCCTTTACAATGAAACGCTTGGCGTATGAAATGCTTGTCTTTGGATCTTGATATGCTACGTTGAAGACTGTAGTTTTATCAGCTACACCGCAATGTATAATTGGGTCTTTTTCTCGGCCGATATAGAGCTTTTCTGGCGGATTAAACACTTTATACATGCCGCTCTTATACAAAATAAGAATCTTATCAAAGTTTGTGCACTCAATAGTTGTCGTACCTGTTACTTTAGTGCCCAAATAGCCTGTTTTTGGATCAAACCCAACACTAATTTGCTTGGTCTCGATAGCTTTTTTATCGATAGCAGCGATAGCTTGAATCTCTGTTTTACGAGCAAATTTGGAGCCAAATTTTGTCAAAAGCGACTTCAAATAGGTAATAGCATAGGCTTTTAGCTTTTTGAGGTTAGCACGTGTTTTTGCTAACTTTTTCTCTAAAGCCTGAATATCTTCTAAGTTCTTTTCTATATCAAAGCGCGCAATACGGCGGATTGGGATAGCCAACAGGCGTTCATAGTCTTCTTTTTCTGGTAAGCGTGCGAGTAGATGATGAAACGGCTTAATGCTCTTTTCAAGCGTGGTGTACATCTCTTCTGATGATTTTGACTCTTCGATATGTTTGTAGAGGCGATTTTCAATAAAAATCTGCTCGAGTGTTTTTTCAAACACAGACTGTAGGTATCCTGCTTCTTCAAGCTCAAGCTCTGCCTTTAAATACCCCAATAATAGGTCTACATGGTGTTTGAGGATATCTACAGTTCTCACTTCAACCGGCAGATTATCTTTAATCAATATCATCTGCGGCACAAGATTCACCTGGCACTCTGTATAGTGATAAAGATGATCTAACACATCTTCTGCATACTGTCCTCGAGGCAATTTTATCTCAATTTCGACTTTTTCTGTTGAGTAATCAGAAATTGAATCCAGCTTAATTTTACCGCGTTTGGCAGCTTCGTCAATTGAGTGGATAAGAGACTCTGTAGTAGTGCCATAACAAAGATCGCGAATCACAAGCGTCTTGGGGTCTTGGACCTCAATTTTGGCTCGCAATTTTATTTTACCCTTGCCGCCATCATATTCTGAGGCGTCCATAATACCGCCTGTAGGAAAGTCTGGCAGCACCTCGAATGGCTTATCTTCTAAGATAGCAATTTCGGCCTCAATAAGTTCTACAAAGTTATGCGGTAAAATCTTTGTAGACATACCTACAGCAATACCTTCTGCCCCTAAAAGCAGTGGTAGAGGTATTTTTGCCGGAAACGTAATAGGCTCTTGGTTTCTGCCATCATACGAGGGGAGGTATTTAGTAATAGCTGGATTAAAGAGTATTTCTAACGCTAAAGGCGACAGTCTAGTTTCGATATATCGGGCAGCAGCTGCTGGGTCACCAGTAAAGAGGTTACCAAAGTTACCTTGGGTTTCTAGCAAAAACCCACGCATACCTATGTTTACAAGAGCTTCATAAATAGGTGCATCACCGTGCGGGTGATAGGCCATTGTTTGGCCAACAACGTTTGCTACCTTGTGGAACTTGCCATCATGCATCTCAAAGAGCGTGTGCATGATACGACGCTGCACAGGCTTTAGACCGTCGGAAATATTAGGGATAGCACGGTCAAGAATAACGTAGGAGGCATATTTGAGGTAATGATCTCGCATCACCTGCTTTAAATCTTGCATAGTGTCTACTCTTCGTGAACGAGGTGTTGCATGATGAAACTTTTACGCTCTGGCGTATTCTTGCCCATATAAAATTCAAGCGTTGGCTGAATATCTGCTAAGTGTGTAACAGTAATAGGTATAAGACGGATATCTTCACCTATAAACTGCCCAAACTCATTTGGAGAAATTTCACCCAAACCCTTAAAGCGGGTAATTTCCACCTGTTTGGGTGGAAGTTTGGCAATAAATGCCTCTTTATCACTTTCGCTATAAAAATAGGATGACTTATCTTTGTGGCGCACCTTAAATAGCGGCGTTTCCAGTAAGAAAAGATGTCCATTTATCACGAGGCTTTCAAAGTACGTTAAAAAGAAGGTGATTAGGAGGTTTCTGATATGCATACCATCAACGTCTGCATCGGTTGCTATAATCACTTTATTATAACGCAGGCCCTCTATACCATTTTCTACATTGAGAGCTGACATTAAGTTAAACATCTCTTCATTACGATAAAGCTGGTCAAGCTTCATGCCAAAGACATTTAAAGGCTTACCTCTTAATGGAAACACGGCCTGAGTGAGCGGATCACGCGATGCCACAATAGAAGCGCCAGCAGAATCACCTTCTGTTAAGAAGATCATCGAGTCTTCACCTTTTGGCACATCTTCATGCAGGTGAAATTTGCAATCGCGCAATTTTGGGATCTTTAAAAAGATCTTCTTTTGTTTTTCTTTGGCTTCTTTGCGTACGCTTGAAAGCTCTTTTCTCAGTTTTTCATTAAACGCTGTGCGCTCAATAATTTTATCGGCAACCTCAGTGTTTTTGTAGAGTAAATCTAAAACAGCTTCTTTTACAGTTTGAGTAAGCGGGCCTTTTAAGTCTGTATTTGAGAGCTTATTCTTTGTTTGAGATTCAAAGACAGGGTCTTTTACACGCACTAGCAAGGCTCCAAGTAGCCCTTCGCGTATATCAACACTCTGAAAGCTCTTTTTGGCATACTCGCAAACGGCTTTTACAAGCCCGTCACGAAAGGCCTGGAGGTGTGTTCCACCATCTGATGTATACTGGCCATTTACAAATGAAAAATAACTCTCACCGTAGTGTGCGGTATGTAAAAAGGCAAATTCTACACCTTTAGAGCGAAAGTGTAATGGCTCATATAAACGCTCTTCGGTCACTTCACTGTTGATAAGATCAAGTAGGCCATTTTTTGACTGATAAGGCGCGCCATTATAGGTGATCTTTAAACCGGTATTTAAGTAGCAGTAGTGCCAGATGCGCTTTTCAACCATTTCAAGGTTGTAGCGAAAGTTCTTAAAGATCTCGCGATCGGCAATAAATTCAACATAAGTACCAGGTTTATCGCTACTTTTGCCCTCTTTTTGAGAGACTTCCACACCTTTTTCAAAGGTAGCTTCAAAATAGCGCCCTTCCCTTACAGATCGCACCAAAAAGTGCTCTGAGAGGGCATTTACTGCCTTTAAGCCCACGCCATTAAGCCCCACAGAAAACTGGAAGACTTCATCATTATATTTAGCACCAGTGTTCATGCGGCTTACGCACTCAATTACCTTGCCAAGAGGTATTCCTCGGCCATAGTCACGCACGCTCACCTTGCCGGAAGCTACATCGATATTCACATCAATTTCTGAACCGTGGTTCATGATGAATTCATCGATGCTATTATCAATTACCTCTTTAAAGAGGATGTAGATACCATCATCAGGATGCGAGCCATCGCCCAAACGTCCGATATACATACCAGAGCGCAAGCGAATGTGTGCAATCGCATCGAGTGTCTGTACTGCTGTTTCATCGTATTTTTTTGCCATAATCTCTGTAGCGTAGCACATCCCCAATTTTCAGGCTACTCTGGTTAGCGCGTGTGATTTTTTTTCAACGCAGAGGAAGCAAAGGCGCAAAGAAAACAAAAAACAAAAAAACGAAAAATTTAAACACAGAGGACACAAAGTACACAGAGGAAAAACAATTCCTGTAGAATTTTTCTCTGTGACCTCTGTGTTCTCTCGAGTTTAAATTTTTTGTTTTTGTATTTCTTTGCGTCTTTGCGCCTTTGGTTTTTTTCTTTGCGTTGAAAAAAATCACACGCACTTACATCACAAAGATGTTTCTGGTTTTATACCCTAACTGATATAACTCGGCGAAATGGCAAAAAAGGCTCCCGATGGACTCGACATACTTTCGCGACAAAAACATCCTGATAACTGGTGGTACGGGCAGTTTTGGAAAAGCTTGCGCCTATCATCTACTCTCCAGGGATCTATGCAATAAGGTTATTATCTTTAGCCGTGATGAATGGAAACAGTGGCAGATGCAGCAGAGCACCCCCGTTTTTTCTCATCCCAAAATTCGCTACTTTTTAGGTGATGTTCGTGATAAAGAACGGCTAGCTAGAGCCTTTACAGATGTTGATATTGTCATTCATGCTGCGGCCTTAAAACAGGTGCCGGCAGCTGAATATAACCCAGGTGAATTTGTAAAAACGAATGTGAATGGCGCTATGAACATTATAGATGCGGCCATTGATATGGGTGTTCAAAAGGTACTTGCGCTTTCTACTGATAAAGCAGTAAACCCAGTAAATCTCTATGGGGCGACAAAGCTTTGCTCTGACAAATTGTTTATCACGGGTAATGCCTATGTAGGAAAAAGCGGCCTACCTACCTTTTCTGTAGTGCGCTATGGGAATGTGTTGGGAAGTCGTGGCAGCTTAATCCCCCACTGGAAGTCACTTATTGCTCAAGGGGCAACAAGCCTTCCTATAACTGATGTACGTATGACAAGGTTTTGGATTACATTGTCTCAAGCTGTTGAATTTGTTCTACAGTGCATTCAAGAGTCTGTTGGCGGCGAAATTTTTATCCCAAAATCCCCCAGCGTAAAGATTGTCGATTTAGCGCGCGCTCTGGCGCCTGATGCTACATTTGAGCTTTGCGGTATACGCCCAGGAGAAAAGCTCCATGAGCTATTAGTATCTCAAGATGATGCTAGACAAACCTTTGAAAGTTTAAATCGCTATACCATGACTCCCCTAGGCTCATCCCGCGCATTTAGCCACTATTCACAGCTAGCTGACAGCCATAAAGTCAAAAAAACAAGCGATGATTTTATGCTCGCATCCAATGTAAACCCACAGTTTACAGAGTCTGTAGACGATATTCGCAACCTCTTGGCACAAATCACAACACCCGGCGAGTATTAATGCACATTGGCGTGATAGGTATAAACCATAAACTTGCCCCTCTTGCTCTCAGGGAGACTATTGCCAAAGCGTGCGCTAGGCGCTTTTCTTTGGGCAATCCCCTCTTAGATGGCACGTTTGTACTTTTATCAACCTGTAACAGAAGTGAGCTCTATTTTCACGCCTCAAGCCTCTCATCAGGCCACGAAGAGATCCTCTCCATTTTAAAAGAAGAAATAGAAGGCGACTTTGACCAAAAGCTCTACACCCTCTTTGGCCTAGACTGCTTTTTACACCTTGCTAAAGTTACTGCCGGCTTAGATAGCGCCATCATCGCCGAAACTGAAATCCAAGGCCAGGTAAAATCTGCCTATGAACTAGCCGCCCAACAACGACACCTCTCAAAAGATTTGCATTTCCTCTTTCAAAAATGCCTAAAAATTGCCAAAGAAGTACGCCGAGAACACCTTATAGGCTGCCAAGTACCAGACCTTGAACAGGCCCTCTTTTGGTATGCTCACGAGTATTTTCAAGACACGCTCCCCGCCCCTTTGTTTATAGGCACCTCAGAAATTAACCTAAAAATCGCCCGCTTTTTCCAGCAGCGCGGTATAGGCACCATGTACATCTGCAACCGCACCGACTCAACAAGCGTAAAAGTTGCTAAAACATTGGGTATAAACCACATATCCTGGAACAGCATTCAAACAAACTGGCAAGACTACCCCTGGATCATCTGCGCCACCAAAAGCCCACACTATCTCCTCCATAACGCGAACGGCACAGTCAAAACCCTACTAGTAGACCTATCAGTCCCAAGAAACATTAACCCAACCCTTAATTCAGGCCCCTGCAAAGTACTCAACATCGACGACCTCAACGCCCTTTTAGAAAAAAGAATCCAAGTACTAGAACAAAAAGTCCTCCAAGCAGAACTCATCCTCACAAAATCCGTAAAACGCTCCTGCGCCATCTTCAGAACCAAATCCTCAGTCCTGCCGATGGCCCTCAGCTGCTAAAAATACATCTCGACCAAACTCAGGCTTTGAAAAGTAAACAAATTTGTGGGCTTCGAGGTCCACGATCATTATTAGCCCATGGAGGATGTGAAAACATAGAGATCCAGGCGATTTCGCCGATCTTTTTTGCATCTTTCAAAATTTAGCCCCGC
>JAJFUY010000293.1 GCA_021372185.1 Chlamydiales bacterium
GCTTCGTTCTAACACCACATGCCACAACGCTCGTATAGATCGCCCAAGAGCCATAAAAAACCCCTTGATCACCTGTTCAACTCCATAATGCTTTTCGAAGCTTTGCGCCCGGCTTATAGCGTTTTTCCAAGCATCATCCGGCTCTTGCGTATTAAGCGCAGTCCATAAATAGTCACCCTCTACATAGTAATTCCAGGCAAAAAATCGTTTATGTAGCCCTTTTACTAAGTCGTGATGCGCATCTACATAGGTAAGTGGAGACACTTTTTCAATCTGAATAGGGCGCATATCAAGAAATTGAAGCCGTCGATTTTTTTTCACAATATGCAACTGATCGTAAATTATTTTAGAATCACTAAAATAATGAGTGTGTGAAAGCAAGAAGATCTCTGCTGCACTTAAGGTTTTTCTATTGAATGTAGCATCATACAAAATCCACACCACATCCCATCCACAAGAGGCATAGTCTCTATTTCTCTCGCCAATTTCAACTTCTGATATGGGTGAGCACTGCACTTCAAAAATAAGTTTTTTTTCTAACCAGGCAACATCAGCAATTCGACCTATAGAGTCAAAACGCATCTCTTCGAAACACTGTTCAGAACCAATTTGTTGTTGAATTAAGCGTTGGATAGCAATATGTTCTTGAGTTTTTCCTGCTTGACGGCAGCTTGCAGTATCCTGTATATGGTAGTAATGCGCGCGCAAAAAACGGCTTGATCGAACGCGTACTCGACCGTTACACTCTAGGCAAAAGTAGTCATTTCCTTTTTTAGCCTGGTGGACATTGCAAGTATTTCCTGTGATATCGCGCGCATAAAGTTGCATTTCTATTGACTTGAAACTCTCTTATGATAAACACTAGTACGCGAATTGTTCCTTAATTTCAACTTTTTTCGACGGCATGAGCAGGTTAAACTTTAAAGAAGTATTTACTCCACAGCAGCAACAGAAAGTTGAAGAGCTAGTGGCTTTGGCAAGAGAACAAGGCTTTATCACGTATGAAGAGATCAATGAAGTGCTGCCGATGTCTTTTGACTCAGCAGACCAAATTGACCAAGTACTGATCTTTTTAAGCGGTCTGGATATCCAGATTCTTAATCAGGCCGAGGTAGACCGCCAAAAAGAACGTAAAAAAGAAGCAAAAGAGCTAGAAGGCCTACCCAAAAGGGTAGAAGGCACATCGGATGATCCTGTCCGCATGTATTTAAAAGAAATGGGCTCTGTACCACTTTTAAGCCGTGAAGAAGAAGTAGAAATTTCTAAGCGTATCGAAAAAGCGCAAATTCAGATCGAACGCATCATCATGCGTTTTCGCTATTCTGCAAAAGAAGCCATTTCGATTGCTAACTACCTTATCCAAGGTAAAGACCGCTTTGACAAGGTTATCAGCGAAAAAGAAGTTACCAACAGAAACGAATTTTTGCTTCTTTTACCTAAAATGTCACAGCTTCTCAAAAAAGAAGACTTAATCTTAGAGCAATTTCTTTTAGACTCTGAGCCTACAACTAAAGAATCAGAAAAAAATCGTCTACAAGAAGAAGTAGAGAAAAGCCGCATTCGTACGCAAGCCTACTTAAGACGCCTACACCTACGCCACAACATCATCGAAGACTTCTGTGAAGTTATCTTGCGTGCTTACGATCGCTTTTTACAGCTTGAAAAAGAGATTCAAGAACTCGGGCCCCGAGCCGAAAGAAATAAATTTGCTCTTGCAAAGCTTGATGCCGCAAAACGCCGCCTAAATAAGCTTGAACTTGCCGCAGGACGTAACCTTGACGACTTCAAAAAGGACGTCAGAATGCTCCAGCGCTGGATGGATAAGAGCCAAGAAGCCAAGCGCGAAATGGTTGAATCTAACCTGCGTCTTGTAATTAGCATCGCTAAAAAGTATACAAACCGCGGCTTATCCTTCTTAGACCTTATCCAAGAGGGCAATATGGGCCTCATGAAGGCTGTAGAAAAATTTGAATACCGCCGTGGCTACAAATTTTCTACCTACGCTACATGGTGGATCCGCCAAGCAGTAACTCGTGCTATTGCAGACCAGGCAAGAACGATCCGTATTCCTGTGCACATGATTGAAACGATCAATAAAGTGCTCCGTGGTGCTAAAAAGCTCATGATGGAAACAGGCCGAGAGCCCACTCCAGAAGAACTTGCTGAAGAAGTAGGCATCACACCAGATCGCGTACGTGAAATTTACAAAATTGCTCAGCACCCAATCAGCCTTCAGGCAGAAGTTGGCGATAGCGGCGAGAGCCAATTTGGCGACTTCATCGAAGATACAAGTGTTGACTCACCATCTGAGGCAACAGGCTATTCTATCTTAAAAGATAAGATGAACGATGTATTAGAAACACTTACAGACCGTGAGCGTAAAGTGCTTATACGTCGCTTTGGTTTACTTGATGGAAAACCAAAGACTCTTGAAGAAGTAGGACTAGAATTTAACGTAACGCGCGAGCGCATACGCCAAATTGAAGCTAAAGCTCTTCGCAAGATGCGCCACCCTACACGATCAAAGCAGCTTCGCGCCTTCCTCGACATGCTCGAAGAAGAATAGATTTAATACGTGTCACACGACGTCTTTCAAAAAGAAGCACCAACTGGCCTCACACATAAATACTTGAAAGAGTATTTTAGTTCTGGAGGCCCTTTGGCATTGCAAGTCAAAGGCTTTGAAGAGCGCCTAGAACAGCGCCTCATGTCACAAGATGTCTTGGCAGCCTTCACTGGACAACATCCAGCCTTCATAGAAGCGGGTACAGGCACCGGAAAGAGCCTGGCATACCTTATACCCGCCATCCTCTGGGCAGAGCAGCACGACGAGCGTGTGGTGATTTCTACCAACACCATTGCTCTTCAAGAACAACTTATCTATAAAGACATACCGCTTGCTATAAAAACACTGGGGTTAGAAACCAAGTATGTACTTGCCAAAGGCATGTCAAATTATGCCTGCCTACGTCGCTTAGATGATGTTACCCAGCAGCAATCTCTTTTTAAAGATGAATCAGCCGATGAGCTCTTTCGCATTCATGAGTGGTCAAGATCTACCGCTGAGGGCACAAGATCCTCATTGCCGTTTCTTCCCACACATTCAGCCTGGGATCAAGTATCGGTGCAAAGTGAGCTTTGCGATGGGCCCAAATGCGAGCACTTTAATAAATGTTTTTTCTTTAAAGCAAAGCTTGAAGTGCAAAATGCTAAAATAATCGTGGTAAATCACCACCTGCTTTTGGCTGACCTTGCCATGAGAATCGAGTCGAATAACTTCAATCAAGCTTCCCTTTTGCCACTGTATAAGCGCCTAATCATTGACGAGGCCCACCATATTGAAGATATAGCAACAGAATACTTTGCCTCTAAAGTTTCACGCTTAGAGCTTATGAAAATCATTTCGTATCTTGGGCTAGAGTTTACAGGTAAAGTTTTTGGACGTTTAGGGCTTTTGCGCCAAAAACTTATTTTAGCCCTTAAAAATACGCGACAAGACATTTTACACTTCTTTGAAGACCTCTCAAACCAAAGAAAATCGACGCTCTTTCTTACCGATGAGCTCTTTGACAGCGTAGGCACATTCTGCACACTCATCGGCCCAAGTGAACAAAAACTTCGTATCTTAGAGCATCATATAACCCATCCCTACTGGACAAATACACTACTAGCTAGGTCATCAGCCCTCTCATCTCAGCTTGTGAACTTTGCCATGACACTGCAGCAGCTAGAACACACACTCGTAGAATGTAAATCTGAAAGTCTGGATGAGCAAACAAAAGCCTTGCGCCTAGAAATAAAAGCCCTGTCACTACGTCTTGCGTCAGCCAGCGAGAAGATTAGTGCGTTTTTTAAAGGGCCAACAACAAAAGAAATTGTCTTTTGGATCCAGCAAGAGGCAAGACAAGCAGGGCCTGAAGTACAGCTTGTATCTGCCCAACCTGATGTATCAGAGCTCCTACGTAAAAACCTCTTTGACAAGATGGCTACAACAGTACTTTGCAGCGCCACACTTGCCACAAACAAAAGTTTTTCTTTTGCTAAAAGACGATTAGGGTTGCAAAACCACCCAACCACCGATGAAAAAATACACCCCTCACCCTTTGACTATAAAAAACAGGCTCTCATTGGCGTACCAATTGACATGCCCTTTCCTGATAGCGCAGATTTTACTCCCAGCTGCATAAAAGCTATTAAAGAGCTGGTAATTGCCTCTCAAGGCAACGCTTTTGTACTCTTTACATCATATGAAGCCCTCAAAACAGTATACCAGACTCTTTTTGATGACCTTCAAGAGCAGGGCTACCATATGATGAAGCAAGGTGACGACCACCGCCATGCCCTAATAACCCGCTTTAAGGCTAAGCCTCGATCAATCTTATTTGCTACAGATTCATTTTGGGAGGGTATTGACATCGTAGGAGACGCCCTCAGGCTAGTAATCATCACAAAACTGCCTTTTCCAGTACCTAGCGACCCAATCAGCCAAGCAAGAAGCGATGTGCTTGCCGCCAACGGCAAAAGTGCCTTCGTAGAATATTCTCTTCCTAAAGCTGCTGTGAAGTTCAAACAAGGCTTTGGCAGACTCATCCGAAGCAAAGACGACCGCGGCTGCTTCATCTGCCTCGACTCTCGTCTCATCAAAAAGCATTACGGCAAAGTATTTCTCCAAAGCCTACCTGAGTGCCAGGAAGTGTTTGAGCCGCTTGCTACGCTTAAACAGAAGATGATTGGGTTTTACCGAAATAAGGCTTAATTCGCGCAATTCCTTGCCCTTGCCCTTGCCTTTGCCCTTGCCCTATTTTTTTGTTTTCCCTTTCCCCTTAAAAATACAAATACAAAAACAAAATCGGGCAAGGGCAAGGGCAAGGGCAAGGGATTTGGGGGATATGGTTTTTTTGGGGGAAATGGAGCGTATCGGATTCGAACCGATTGCCTCAACAATGCCATTGTTGCGCTCTACCAATTGAGCTAACGCCCCACTAAAAAAATAATCCCCAAAATGTTAGACTCTTGCACCAAAAGTCGCAAGGAAAATATGTTCAATACTCTCACTCTTTTGCCCTCTGATCCCATTTACGGCATGCAGGCCATCTACAAGGCTGATAATAGATCAACAAAAATTAATTTAAGCATAGGAATTTGCCTTGATAATCACGGTAAATTACTTCGCTTTAAGGCCGTTCATGAGGCAGAAAAGAGAGTTTTTGATAAAAACCCTGGTAAAGAATATCTCCCCATAACAGGCCATGCAGGTTATACTGAGAAGGCGCATGCAATTATTTGCGGGCAACCAAATAACGGTGATTTTTTTACGGCTCAAACTGTTGGTGGCACAGGCGCGCTTTTTATTGTAGGACAGCTACTCGCTCAAACAAGTGTAAAAGAAATATTTATTCCAGATCCTTCTTGGCCTAACCACAAGCAGCTATTTTCTGCAGCAGGCCTGACTACTGCAAGCTATCCTTACTACAATAAGGCCAACATTTCACTTGATTTTGACAAGATGCTCGCCAGCATTCATACTATGCCCGAAAACTCAGCTATCATCCTTCAGGCATCATGTCACAACCCTACAGGCATTGATCCTACTATTAGCCAGTGGCAAGAACTCAGCCAAGTCATTAAAGCTAAGAAAATCCTGCCTGTGTTTGATCTGGCCTATATGGGCTTAGGAGATAGTCTAGAAGAAGATACAAAGGCTATTCGCCTTTTTATAGAAGATGATCACAACCTATTTATCTGCACCACATTTGCCAAAAGCTTAGGTATTTATAACGATAGAGTTGGGCTATTGTCTGTAAAGCTTCCGCGTGCCCAATTAGAAATTATTGCAAGCCACATACGCTCTATCGCCCGTACTAGTTATAGCTCACCTCCGGCTCATGGGGCGCTCGTTGCAAACGAAATTTTTGGGGACGAGATGCTTACAAATATGTGGAAAGAGGAATTAGCCGCTACCTGCCAAAATTTGCAAAACCAGCGCCAGATCCTCTATGATGCCCTAAAAGAAACGGCCTGTAAAATACCCTATGAGCATCTTTTGCAAACCAAAGGGCTATTTTGCTTACTTGACTGCACACCAGATCATGTAATTGCACTGCGTGAAAACCATGGCATCTATATTGCTCTAGATGGCCGTATCTCTCTTGCTGCAATCACAAAAGAAAATGTAAAAGCCATTGCAAAGGGCTTAGAAGTTCTATGAAAAAACGCCACCTTCCTGCACTTATTTTGCCCCTCATACTAGGTCTTGGGCTGATGTCCCTTCCGGCTAAATTTAACCAGGAAATGCGGAATTTTTTGTCGCAGAAAGCACTTTTCATAAACCGAATTTTCCACGCAAGTAAGGATTCTACGCGCACAAAACTTCAAGTACCGGTTGAAAATTGGCTAAATCTGAAAAAGATGGAGCTTCACCAAGCAGGGC
The DNA here is from genome assembly GCA_021372185.1 of Chlamydiales bacterium. Taxonomy (GTDB): domain Bacteria; phylum Chlamydiota; class Chlamydiia; order Chlamydiales; family FEN-1388; genus SZAS-7. The sequence continues at coordinate 6,431 of JAJFUY010000293.1, forward strand.
TGTTAGCTTCTAGCTTAGCTCCATTTTCTGTAAATCAAAATGAACCCAACAGCACACCATACATTACAGCTGAAGTACTTTTTCGTACACCCAGTCGATGGAATAGCTTTGTGTGGATATCAATAGGTTCATCTCATAGTCCCATAGTCAAAAAAAATAGCCCAGTGCTATCTGGCGATTCACTTATTGGCGTTGTGGAGTATGTAGGAAAAACATCGAGCTCTGTACGACTAATCACAGACTCTAACCTTAAGCCCGCTGTACGTGTTGCAAGGGGCGCCTATGATAGAACGCTTGATTATTCATTAAGCGTTCTGCAAGAGGCTGTAGATGATGATAAATTGCCATTTAAGTCATCAGATGAGAAGCAAGCCTTTATGTGGATGATACACCACCTGCAACAAAAACTAAAATGTTCTACAAGCTTAGAATTTTTAGCCAAAGGCATACTCCAAGGACAAGGCGACGCACTATGGAGGGCAGAAAATATGCAGCTTTTAGGTACGGGCTTTAACTACGACTTTAAGGACCAACATGGCCCTAGCCGAGATTTACGAACTGGCGAGGCTATAGACCCCCTTAAAGAATATTCCCCAATCACTCACGCCCCCCTTCTTCAAGTAGGTGACCTACTGGTAACATCAGGCATGGAT
>JAJFUY010000304.1 GCA_021372185.1 Chlamydiales bacterium
CAAAGCTTGTAAAACGTGCCATAACGTCAACTTAAGACTAATTTTCTCTTATTCTTAGTCTTGATCTTATTCTTATTCTGTCTTTTCGATTCGTTAAAAACAAGAATAAGAATAAGATCAAGACTAGGAATAAGAAAAAAACTTTGGTCTGAATACCTGACCTCAGATAAGGCGGATTATTCTGCGCCTTTTATGGGTTGGGCGGGGGTTTGTAATTGCTGGCTGGTTTCGCTCCATACTTCGCGGGTTGAATCGCCGATGATTCTTTGAAATGTGTAGACGACGTCTTTTTTGTCTTCATCGTAATGGACGTTGGTGACTGTGCATTTTGCGTCGAAAATTTTGGGATAGTATTTTTGTTGGCGTTGCGTTTGGCTGAAATTGATTTCGTCGCCAATTTTAAAGTCAGTTTTGCTGTAGTGTCTCATCTGTTCGGCAAATTTAGAAAAAATTTCCTGATGGAAAAATGATTCATTGTATTTATTTGGACCCAATTTGGCAAAGTCATTAACGGCTTTTGTGATTTGGGCTGGCACTACAATATCGACTTTATCTTTTTTAGCTGAACACTCTATGTTCCCTTCAGGTGTGATTATCATGGTCAGCGTATAGCCTTTTATACTGCCGGTATCGGACATGGTGGTAGGATCTGGTTTGAATGGAGCAATCTCTTCTTTTGGCATCTGCTTTGTGGGAATAATAGATTCTTGTTTGGGAGGTTTTGGATAAAAGAAGCTTTTTATGAAACCACGAATAGTGTGCTTTTCTAGTTTATACTCAAGTCTTGCCGGGTCACTTACTGAAATATTATTATCTCTCACAAATTGGAGTACTTGCCTTGCTGAAGCTGGGCCTAAGCCAAATTTTTTACCTAATTTTTCTAGATTGGTAAGCTCTCTACAGACCAGTACTTTATTATTTATAACTAACTGCCCTTTTTGCTCACCTGGATAGAGGGTTTTTTTAGATTGTAAATAGGCTGCCACGGCATCTGCATTTTGTGGTGTATTTGATGTTGGTTGCATATGCATATGAAAACCTCTTTACGTAGTGTTAAAGATTTTCATATCATAAATTAATTATTACAACAAGTTATTTACGAGGACAGGAGTTTTTGCCTAATAAGGCATAGACTACGCACCAGCTATATATGGCTTCATATAAACAAAATAGGGCTAGAGCGAGCATGATGTAGCTACCTGTAAGGTAGGCGCCAACAAAGAGTATAAATGAAAAGATCGCCCTTAGAAGGCGATCTTTATTGCTGATGTTTTTAGTAAAAAGCATTTATGGAGTTTGCAGCTGAAATTGCTCTTCTGGCTTTTTCTTGTCTGCATCATCTAGCGGTGGTGCCGGTGGAGGCGTCACTTCAGATCCAGTTTTTTTATGCAAATCTTCAATCTGCTTAATTTTTGTGCGTTTTTCGTCTGTGTTCCATTCGCGCTTCATCATTTTTTCTACGTCTTCAGCGTCGATTGTTTCAAACTCCATGAGCATATCTGTCATTAAGATAACGATATCTTGGTTTGCTTGAATCAACTCTTTACTGTAGGCATAAGCTGTCTGTAAAATCTCTTTTACTTCTTTGTCAATCTCTTGAGCTGTTGACTCAGAGTACATTTTTTGTTTGTACTGATACATAACAAGGTACTGACCACCTTCTGAGCGCTCATCATATGTTACAGTACCAAGCTTATCGCTCATACCCCATTCACATACCATGCTTCTGGCAATGCTTGTAGCACGTTCGATATCTTGCTTTGCACCACTTGATACGTCATGAACAAAGATCTCTTCTGCGGCGCGTCCACCCATAAGAACTGCTAGTTGGTCTAGTAGCTCTGTTTTCCAGTAGCTTAGGCGGTTTTTCTTAGGTAAAAACTGTGTTGCACCTAGAGAGTAGCCACGAGGGATGATCGTTACTTTATCTATAGGGTCGCCATTTTTTACGAGGCAGCCAACTACCGCGTGGCCAGATTCGTGAAAGGCTGTCGTTTTCTTTTCTTGCTCGTCAATTTCTAGGCTGCGGCGCTCTTTGCCGTATAGTACCTTATCACGAGCTTCAAAGACTTCTTTTGCCGTTACTGCGCTACGGTCATTACGAGCTGCAAGTAATGCTGCTTCGTTCAGTAAGTTCGCAAGGTCAGCACCAGAACAGCCTGGAGTGCTGCGAGCAAGGGCCATTAAGTCAACTGTAGAGTCCATCTTAATTTTGCGGGCATGCACCTTCAAAATCTCAAAACGGCCTTTGATGTCCGGAAGCGGGATATACACCTGGCGGTCAAAACGACCTGGGCGAAGTAGCGCCTTATCAAGCACATCGGGGCGGTTAGTAGCCGCTATAATGATGATACCTTCAGTTGTATCAAAGCCATCCATCTCAACAAGAAGCTGGTTTAGTGTCTGCTCACGCTCATCATGGCCACCACCAACACCACCGCCTCTATGGCGACCTACGGCATCAATTTCGTCCATGAAGATAATGCATGGGGCATTTTTCTTGGCTTCTTCAAACATTTTTCGGATACGGCTTGCACCAACACCCACAAACATCTCCACAAAGTCAGAACCTGATATGGAGAAAAATGGGCAGTCAGCTTCACCTGCTACTGCTTTTGCAACTAATGTCTTACCTGTACCTGGAGAGCCAATAGTAAGAACGCCTTTTGGGATACGGCCACCAAGGGCTGTAAACTTTTGTGGGTTCTTTAAGAACTCTACAATCTCTTGGAGTTCTTCTAGGCACTCATCGATACCTGCAACGTCTTTGAACGTAATCTTGTTTTGGCCTTTAGGATAAAGACGTGCTGGAGATTTACTAAAATCAAGTGCGCCTGATCCCATACCCTTCATTTGGCGAGAGAACGCTAAGTATAGTAAGAAGAGAATTAAGAACACAGGAGCTATGCTTAATAAGTAGCTTACGTAGTTAGGAGCAATCTCTTCGCTCTTAAATGTCTTTTCCAAAACCTTGTTTATAGGCTGGTCTGGGGCTTTAAAGTAGGCGCCTTTATTTGCGTCAAAGCCTTGCCATTCTTCTTTAGCATTTACAAACCACTGGTGAAATAGCTCTGGGTCTTGTTTTTCTAGCGCACGAGTAGACAGCTCTTGGTTGTTAAAGAACCAGATAGTCTCGCTTACTGCCTGTGTGGCTTTAGCAAGCTTGCTTTGATTGTCGTCGATTTTTGCAGCCACTTGTGTTACTTGATCAAGAGTGTCTTTGTAGGCACGTACTGAGCGTAGCTGAGTAAGGGTGATATGATCTTGCGGCTGGTTTAGCTGCTTGCAGATATCTGTAAGCTGGCTCAGTGCAGCAATACTTGCAGCCGTTCTTGCTTGAGCATCTTTTTGGTTCTGTGCATTTGACAAGTTCGTATCAAGTGTGCGAAGTGTTTGCTTAATCTGCTCGTTACCTATACCAAGAAGGGGTGAGCGAAGGTTTCGTACAAGCACTTGCTCTTCGTTGATAGTCTGATCAGCATTTTGCGTATTTATGTTAGCCTGGATATCAGCTAAAGAGGCAAATGTCTTTTCTGGTAGTGTCTGGATAACGATATGATCGCGTCTTTCTGGAGTGTCGTAGAGCTCATCAAATACATTGTAGCCACCGGCTGGAATAGTTTGGCCAGAAATGCGCAAAAACAGACCTGCAGCATCTTCTACACGCTTTTTGTTGATTCCAAGCTGTGTTTGAAGGCGCGTTTTTTCTTGAGCAAGTTCATGGCTATTGTCAAGCAGCTCTAAGTACTTATAACGACTTTTGCCTTCATCAGTAAGTCTATCACGAAAACGCCCTGCAAAGGTAACGAGGTTAGAAGTTGCGGCGGTTTTGCGGCTGTCTTCAGGTTGGATGAGGTCTAAGTTTACAAGTGACTCTAGCTGGTAACTGAACGAAACTCTTGCAACTTTTGTTTCAATAAAGTTCTGAATAACAATGAGAGCTAGTATTACCCCCATTACGATCAAGACTAGTGAATTAGAAAAGCTCTTTTTCGGTTCAGGTTTTTTATCGTCGTTCATGATTTCCCTAAAATTATATTTGATGGTTTTTTTCCATTCCTAGCAAACTGCATCTTTTTTTACCACCACAGAAGATTGTATCATCTATTTTCTCTCTTTGCAAACTTAACCTTGAATTAAGGTAATTTTGAGAAAAGGCGATGCGGGTAGGTTTATAGCATTTCCTGTGAGAAAATCTTCTATAATTGTGTTGTTTTGGGTAAGAACTGGCACATATTCTGTGAAGAGATGAGGGACCTTTTTTTCGTTTAAAAAGTGGTTATATTTTTTTTTATAAATAAGCATTGAGGGTGTGCTTTTGCTTAAAAGATAGTCCCCCATTGGTACAAATGTGCATAAATCACCCTTCCATGCATCTGTAAAGTGGTTTTTTGGGGTCATGAGGGCTGTTGTTTGTTCTACTTTTACGTGCCAGCCCTCAAATAGGTAGCTTCCCGGTTTATTAAAAAAAAGAGTAGATTGAAGCTTGTCTAAAGGTTTTTTTATAAAAAAAGCGCGTGCTCGGTCAAGGTATAAGCTGCCATTAGATGTTGTAAGTTGCTTATCTGCAGTGTGTTCTGTAATAATTGTGCAAGCTGATTGCATTTGAGAGCGGCTAAGAACGAGTTTTTGACTTCGAATAAGGTGTTTGAGCTCTACGACCTCTTTGGGCAAGCTTTCAAAATAGGTGCCCCATGGACCTGTAATTGATTGTAATGTGCTACATTTATTATCAAGGTACTTTTTTAATTCATTGGCTTCAGCACTTACAGAAACTAGCGATTTTTCAAATTCTTTAGCAAAATGCTCTTTTAGGTAAGGAAAAATTTGCGCACGCATGCGTCCGCGTAAATACTGCTTTTGAGTATTTGTAGGATCTGTAAAGTATTCTATTTTTTTGTCATCTAGCCAAGTAATTACTTCATTTTTTGTTATGGCAAGTAGTGGTCTAAAGATTTTTAACGACCCATACTCCCCTAAAAAATCCATACCGCCAAGAGCCGTGAGGTTTGCCCCTTCTAAAACACGCTTAAGCACAGTTTCACTTACATCATCGGCCTGGTGGCCAAGTACAATGCCCTGTGCGCCAGTTCTTAGAGCGATTTTTGTAAAAAAGGCATAGCGCTCTTTGCGACTCTCGGCCTCTTTATTGCCCTCATAGGTTGCAGGATCGAGTTTTGTGTAATGAAAAGGTACTTTCAACTCGTCTGCTAATTTTTGAAGAACCTCACATTCACGCCCAGACTCGTCTCTCCACCCGTGATTTATATGTACAATATGAACGGGAGCCTTATTCCAAGCCAAAAGAAGATGTAGCACGCATAGCGAATCAGGCCCACCTGATAGCCCAACCAATATTGGCCGATCCACATCAATATTCTTTTCGAAAAAAATGAACGCATCTTTTAGCATAAAAACTACAAAACCAGCTATAATCAGTTACGATCAATCATTATAACAGTAACTATGCTTTTACCTCTTCTTTGGCGTTATCTTTTTTTGCAGTACGGAAAAACGTTGTTGCTGTCGCTACTTGGTTTTTTAGTGCTACTGCTCTCTACTCGCCTAGAAGAAGCGGCAAAGCTTATTAGCTTGGGTACAAGCCTTCAGTCTGTTGCTATGTATATTATTTACCAAATCCCCTACGTGCTGCAGATTGCATTGCCAATTTCTACGCTTATTGGCGCGCTTTATCTCTTTCAGCGCTTATCGGCAAATAGCGAACTTACGGCAGTGCGTGCATCTGGTATTAGTATTATAGAGCTTGTGGCGCCATTTATTTTATTTTCACTCCTTATTGCTACACTATCTTTTGAGCTTTTCTTTGATTTAAGTGCCAGAGCCCACCTTGAGGCCAAACAGCTAGAATATAGCGTGCGCGAGATGCAGCCGCTCTCTATGCTGCAAAATTCGAGCCTTCTAGAAAACCGCGGCATAAAGCTTGATATGAAGGGGTCCCTTGTCTCAGATAAGTATGCAAGCGACTTTATGGTAGCTATGGCTGCAGGTGAAGGCGGCAAAACAACCCTCATTTTGATAAAAAAAGTAGTGTCTGTAAAAGACACGCTTCACGGGGAAGACACCACCCTCATCACCACAAAAAATAGTGAGTCAGGTGTGGGCTTTGATGACCTTATCATAGAAAACACCAAAGAAAACGCCACAAGCTTAAAAGAATTAGCGTTTGTAGCCAATAAGCGCCGTATGTACAAGGTGGGAAATGATTTACTGAGCTTGCCGCTACTTTTAGCCAAACGCCACGGCCTTAAAGAAAAAGCAGTAGTCAAAAGCTCGCCAAATACCTACAAGAAGATGCGCAAAATTGATGCTGAAATTGTCAGGCGCTTTTCATTAGCGTTATCTATCGTGACCTTTACTTTAGTGGGCGTTGCCTTTGGCTGCTCACTTGGCCGTATGCATAAGCGGCGGCGCCTCGTGTATGTGGTGGGGCTTACAGCCCTCTTTTTGGTGTGCTACTTAGCTGCAAAAGGCCTAGAAGAGCGGCCCCTTACAGCTATTGTGCTCTATCTATTTCCTCATGTCGTGCTCATTGCGGCATCTATTAGGCGGTTAGTCAATCTGCAGCGTGGGGTTGAGGTATGATTTGGAAGCGCTATTTTTATAAAGAGATCATTAAAACCTTTTGCTTTTTGCTTTTTGGTTTTTTTGCACTCTACGTAACAATTGATGTGATGGCTCACCTTAAAGATATCAAAGGGGGCAAAACCTCATTTTTTGTCTGGTTTTTATACTACCTCTGCACCTTTTCTCGCCGTCTTGATGTGCTGTTGCCTTTTGCCATTCTTATTGGCACTATCCGCATACTTCTTTCTTTGCAGGCCAAAAATGAGCTTGTGGCGTTACTTGTAAGTGGTGTACCTATGCGTACCCTCTTAAAACCCTTTTTGGTATCAGCGTGCGTAGCCTCACTTATTTTGTATGCGAATTTTGAATTTTTCTTGCCTAAAGCACAGCCTCAGGCACTTGCCATACAAGAAAATGACTTTGGCAAGAAGATGGCTATTATTGAGCAAACACCAGAAGTAAGAGAAGTGCTGTTAAAAGACACCTCACGTATGTACTATCGCAGTTATAACACCCAGCTAAAAGAATTTAGCGATGTCTTTTGGGTGGTAAATATTGATAAGGTGTATCATATGAATACCCTCTCATGCCGGCAGGTAAACCCGATTGGGACAAAGGTAGACCTAATAGAGCGCGAAGATGACGGCAAGATGGTCAAAAAAGCGTCGTACCCCACCCTTGAATTTACGAACATGCAGTTTGATGAAGAATCGCTAAAAGATAGCATCCAGCCCCCCAAAGACCAAAGTATCTCTACACTTATCTCTCAAGCAAGACTTTATGGTGCCTCAACATCTGATAGAGCTATTGATATCCAAAGCTTTTTGCTTTATAAGCTGACATTTCCACTCTTATGCATTTTAGCAGTGATGGCACCTGCGGCTTATTGTTTAACCTTTAGGCGTAATATGGCGCACTTTATGATCTATCTATTATCACTAGGTGGGCTCTTTTGCTTCTTTTTACTCTTGCAGGTTGCGCTTGTTCTTGCTAAGAGTCATGTAGTAACACCAGCAGTTGCCATTGGTGTACCTTGGCTTGTAGCGTTTATATTGATTGGCAAAAATTTTATGAAGGTAGTTCGTGGAAAGACTTGATATAAGCCAATGGGCAGGACAGCCTCTCGTTGTAGACCAAATCACCATAGACTCTCGTCGTATTACGTCAAAAAACAGCCTCTTTGTGGCCTTGTCAGGTTCAAATTTTGATGG
>JAJFUY010000322.1 GCA_021372185.1 Chlamydiales bacterium
TGTAAACCATGTCTGTGTTCGACATCACGTGATTCAATCGCCCTCAACCGGGCTCCATTTCTTACTATACCCGGTCCCCACCGTTCCCTGCGGTCACGGTGGGCTTCGCTCAATCGCCCGAAATCGGGCTCTAAAACAAAATTTATTCCTCGGGCCAACCGCCTGAGTAGAGGAAGTCTTCGTAGGTGCCGAGGAAGAGCTCTTGCTTGCCTTCGTGGCAGATGATGATTTTGTCGAGGTTCATGCGTTTTAGGATGAGCTCGCTGTGGGTTACCATGATGACGGCGCCTGAAAAATCTTCGATAGCGTCGATGAGGGCTTCGATAGATTCCATGTCAAGGTGGTGCGTGGGTTCATCTAGTACTAAGAAGTTGCAGCTTGTAGCTACTATTTTGCCGAGTAACACTCGGCTCTTTTCTCCCCCTGAAAGCACGCCATTTACTTTTGTTGACTTGTCGCCGCTAAACATCATGAGACCACAGATGGACTTCACTTGCGTGTAACGCAGTTTTGGGTTGGCAGAGGCTATTTCTTCTTCGATAGTATGTTTTGGGTGGAGTCTATCGATGTTTGTCTGGCCAAAATAGCCTATGGCTAAATTCTCAGAGCGCTTTATCACTCCAGAATCAGGTAAGAGGTCGCCGGCTAAGAGCCTCAAGATTGTAGACTTACCACGGCCGTTTTTACCGATGATGGCCACCCTTTCACCCTTTTCAATAATCAGATTAAGATTTTCAATAAGTGGTGTCTTACTATACGAAAAGGCGACATCTGTTGCTTCTAGCATCTTGCTGCTAAAAAAGTTGGCTTCGTTAAACTGAAAATCTAGCTGGTAGAGGTTCTTCATGCTCTCTAGAACAGGAATTCTGTTGAGTGCCTTTTGTTTGGAGGCCGCTTGCGTAGCTTTTGAGGCTTTAGCCCCAAAACGCTCGATAAAGCCTTGGAGGTGATCTCGCTTTTTCTCTAAGCTTACACGCGTTTTTTCATAAATTTCTTCTTGTTGCATGATCTGCTCAAAGAAGTTAATGGTGCTGCCTTTATACTTACTGACCTTTTGGCGGTGGATGCCTATGGTATGGGTAGAGACGCTATCTAAAAATTCACGGTCGTGAGAAATTAGGATAAATTCGCCTTCCCAAGCTTGTAAAAACGTGGTAAACCAGCGGATAGAGACGATGTCGAGATAGTTAGTCGGTTCATCAAGGAGTAAACAATCAGGCTCACTTACAAGCACCTTTACAAGTTGGATACGTAGCTGGTAGCCGCCAGAAAACTCACTTGGGTGTCGATCCATGTCTTTTTCTGTAAAGCCAAGGCCAAAAAGAAGCGTTTCTGCTTTATATACATAGTCTTGCTCTTCTGGGCGAAGCCCGAGGGCCGCTTCTTCTAACACAGTATCTTTAGTAAAGACAAAGTGCTGGTCAAGAGTGCCGATTCTATAGTTTTTACGCTTAGTAATTATCCCCTTATCGGGTGTTTCTTTACCCAAGAGCATTCTGAAGAGAGAAGATTTACCTGCGCCATTGCGGCCCACAAGAGCAAGACGCTCTTTTGGCTGTACGCTAAAAGAGGCATCTTCAAAAAGGGCCTCGCCATTATAGGCTAAAGAGAGATTGTCAACTTGAATCACTTAGTGTGCCTTAGTAAATAAACTTGTAAACCAGGAAAAGATGCCTTGGGCTTTTTGAGAGCTAGCCTCAAATTTGCGCGACGAATTAAAGCTAAGGTCAACGCCTTTTTGGGCCAGCTTAATACCTCTATTTTTCCATTCGATGGTATTTCGTTCTTGCTCAAAGAGTTTCTGAGAGGCCTCTTCATATTTTATAAAGGCCGTAGGGTCATTTTGGAGAAATTTATCAAATGCATCAGATACCAACGCCACTTCTTTAAGGCCCTTGTTAAAGCCTTGTTGGAGTATGAGGCCGGATCTTGCGTCCCCAATAAACACAACAGGTTTACCATCAAGAGACTTTACACTTTGCGTGTTTTGATAAATCTTAAGCTCTACAGTGGCAATTTCTACATTCTTTACGGGCTCAGTGCTTGCGCTTAGGTATCGCGTGAGGGCAGTGTGAAGCTTTTTAATTTTATCATCTGTTTTGCCAAGAGCTTCTAGGTCTTTTAGGTTCCAGGTATTGCCGTAAACGCCTTTTACTTTGCCTTCAGTATCTGTAACGCGTAACTTATCAAACGTGTCTTTTTCCACAAATGTAAAGTATGTGGCAGGCTTAGGGTCTGCTGTAGGGTGTCTATTTACGGCCTCAAAGGCGACATGGCCAGTTTTTACTGACTCTTTAGACATGTATTTGAGGCCTCTTGGCAACGCATTGCCGGCTGCCTGATACTTCATCTCAACCATGTACTGGTATGTTTTTTCGCCCGTTATGCCAATTTTTAGCTCTTCGCGTACAACACTTTTGGCGCCATCTACTGCAAAGATTACAGAAGCGGCTTTTAGTATGGGTTCAAGCTTCTTTTGCTTTTCAGATAGTCGTGTAAACCGAGTGGTTTTTAAAATTTTGTTTAGGTCGCCCTTGTTTAGACCATACTCTTCACCTCTACAAACTGTGATTCCATGTTTTTTGGCATAGGCGGTCATTGATTCTTCAATCGCATTGGTGCGAGCAAAATTGCCCCAAGATTTAAAAATTTCTTTTAATTCGGGATCAGATACTTTGGAGATTATTTTTGAAATAGTGTCAGAATTGATAGAAAGACCGTGCTTGCGTGTGGGGTCCTTTCGTCTATCAAGAACGGTGATATTTAAATGAGGGTGCTTAGCCTTAAGAACGCAAGCAGTTGTAATACCAATAGGGCCGGCGCCGATAATTACTACGTCATTCTTTACTGTCATAATAACTTGCTCCCTCATTAAATTAGAGAGCAAGTATATCACAATAAAGTGTTATTTTCAAGTCTTTATTCTATAAAGAATCTCTTCTTTTTTCATATAAAGTTCTATTGTTTGGCCCGCAGTTATTTCGCCTTTTAAAATAGCATTTGATAAGATATTTACCACTTTTTGCTGGATAAGGCGCTTTAGTGGCCGCGCTCCAAAGAATGGGTCATATCCCTCCTTGGCAAGATAGAGTATTACCTCATCATCCCAGGTAAGAGTGATGTCGCGCTCGGCAAGGCGTTTAATAAGCCTATCCATCTGGATAAGCACGATCTTTTCCATATCCGTTTCTTTTAAAGGCAAGAAGGGAAGGATGTCGTCAAGACGGTTAATAAACTCTGGTCTAAAATGCGCTTTAATTACTGGGTCTAGAAGAGTCATAATCTCTTCTTTAGAAAGCGCATGCTTAGATGACTGCTGCTTTTGTAGTAAAAGATCTGAGCCCAAGTTTGAGGTCATAATAAAGAGCGCATTCTTGCAGTTTACATGGCGCCCTTTGCTATCTGTGATTCTACCTTCGTCAAATACCTGCAGAAGTATATTAAACACATCAGGGTGCGCCTTTTCTATTTCATCAAAGAGCACAATCGCGTAAGGACGGCGTCTTAAAGCTTCAGTAAGCTGGCCACCTTCATCATAACCTACATAGCCTGGGGGCGAGCCTATAAGCTTTGATACTGAGTGCTTTTCCATATATTCAGACATGTCAAGACGGATGATAGCATCTTCTTGGTTAAAGAGCTGTTCTGCAAGGGCTTTGGCAAGCTCAGTTTTACCCACACCTGTTGGCCCCAAAAATAAAAAGGCACCCATAGGGCGCGATGGGTCTGATAGCCCAGCACGTGAGCGGCGTATAGCCTCGCATACTGCCACTACGGCCATATCTTGGCCAACAACGCGTTGTTCTATTGTAGCTTCTAGCTGCATGAGCTTTTCAGCATCACTTGCTAGCATCTTTTGTACAGGAACTCCCGTCCATTTTGACACCACATGAGCAATAAGGGGCTCATCTACTTCTTCTTGAAGGAGGCGCCCTTGTTTTGACTGGAGCGCTTTTTCTAAAGCTTGCATCTCTTCTTGTAGCTTGGGGAGGCGGCTGTATCTGAGTTCTGCCACTTTTTGGTAATCAGACTTTCTTTCAGCTTCTTCTTCTTGAAATTTCAGGCTTTCAATTTCGTTTTTCTTGTCTTTAAGTTGGGTGATAATGCCTTTTTCGTCGTTCCAGCGCTTATTTAATACATTCAGCTCTTCCTTGATGTTAGCAATTTTGCCATCAAGTTTAGCTAATTGCTCTCGTGCTGATGGGCTGTCTTCTCGCTTTAGGGCCTCTTGCTCAACGATGAGAGATGACAGCTCACGCTCTTTTGTATCAATAGGGAGCGGACGGCTACCAAGCTGCATGCGTATTAAGCTTGCTGCTTCGTCAATTAAGTCAATAGCCTTATCAGGCAGGTGTCGATCGGGTATATAGCGGTTAGATAAAAGCACGGCTGCATGGAGGGCAGATTCTGTAATGCGCACGCCGTGGAATATCTCGTAGCGCTCTTTTAGGCCGCGTAAAATGGCAATAGCCTCTTCTACAGTGGGTTCTTTTACTAAAACTGGCTGAAAGCGCCGTTCAAGGGCGGCATCTTTTTCGATATGCTTTTGATATTCATTAAGCGTGGTGGCACCAATACAGTGTAGTGTCCCGCGCGCAAGAGCTGGCTTTAACAGGTTGGCAGCATCCATAGAGCCTTCGGCAGAGCCAGCACCAACAAGCGTGTGCACTTCATCGATGAACAAAATAATTTGTCCTTCGTTTTGTTCTACTTCTTTTAAAATGCCTTTTAAGCGCTCTTCAAACTCGCCCCGAAATTTGGTGCCAGCAACAAGTGCGCCCATGTCTAGCATATAAAGCTGCTTATTTTTGAGTGGGTCTGGCACATCGCCAGAAACGATTCTTTGTGCTAAGCCTTCAGCAATGGCTGTTTTACCCACACCTGGCTCACCAATAAGCATGGGGTTGTTTTTTGTGCGGCGTGAAAGCACCTGTATGGTGCGGCGTATTTCTTCGTCTCGGCCGATTACTGGGTCAACTTTGCCGTTTCTGGCTTGCGTGGTGAGGTTGCGGCAGTATTTTTCTAGGGCTTGTAGGCTTGATTCTGCAGAGCTAGAGTCCATATGGCGGTCTCCTCGAATTTTTTTGATTTCGTTATCGATGTCTTTTTGACTGAGGGCTGATTTTTTCTTCCATGACGCAAAAGGCTCGCCTGCATTTTTCCAGAACACAGAAAAAAAGTGATCTGAGCTTATGTAGGAATCCTTCCACTCTTTGGCTAAAGCCGCAGCTTCCTGTATACGGTTTTGCAGTGATCTGCCAACCTGAGGCTTTTGACTCGAGCCACCACTATATGTAGGAAGTGTAGGGATAAACTGCTTTGTAGCGCGTAAAAGCTCATCAGAAGAGAGTTTGAGTGCCTGAATAATCATCGGGAAATAGCCATCTTCTTCTTGAAGAAAGCTTAATAGGAGATTTGCTTCTCCCACTTCAGTTTGCTTGCCATTTTCTGCTTGCTGCATGGCATCTTGAATGGCAGTTGTGACAGCGTCGGTAAAGTTAAATGTCATTTGTACTACTCAGGTTTATTTACATCAGGTATAGCTTTTTTACTTGTTGCGATTTTTGCACCAATTGTCTGTTTTTGTGCAACATTTTCAAGCTTGTAGTTTGTGGGATATATCGGCTCAACAAGCGATACCTTGTCGCCTACCTTCCAGCCCATAGTTTTTTTGCGAGAGCGTGAGGGGATATCGTAGATCACGCCATTATCTAAAGTGATAAAACGGCCAAGCTTTGTGTTTTCTGTTACCGAGAACTGGCCATGCTGGATTTTGCTTTTATGAAGCTGGGCAATATGAGCAGGTTTAGGTGCAGGCATTTGTTTTTCAAGCCAGCTATCTAATGCTGTGCGCTCTTCTAGACTTAACTTTTCAATGCCGCAGGCTTTTTGTTCATCTGTGCTCATCGATGCTACATTCACCGCATCAAGGCCTAAAGTAGCAGTAATAAAAAGAAGTATTAGTTTTTTCATAGCTTATTTTTTTGGGTTGGCTAGCGTCACTTCGCCAGTATCTAAGTTTGTAAGGCGGTATTTATACAAAAAGTTATCTGATGGTTCTACTCGTATTCTATCAGATGAAGACCAGTTTTTGGCTTTATACATATCTGTTGGGGCAATTTTCCAGACGGTACCATCTCCAAGTGTCATAAGATCACCTTGCGTGGTTACTGTGCTCATAGGAACGGCGCCGTTATAGTGCTCTGGAGGCTCATTTGGCTTTTGGCCTGTAGCTGATGGGTCTTGTAAAAGGTCGGCTTCGGCAATTTCGTTGCTGGAGATGTTTTGAAGTATCCACGGATGCATTTGGTTGCGGCCTTTTTTTACTTCGACAGTCTGATTTTTTTGCCAAGTAGTGGTAAGACGTCGATAAAAAGGAGAAATATGCCAAGAGGAGCCATCTTTTAAATCGATAAACTCACCGTCATTACGCACACGGTCAATCAACTGGTTGCTTTCTTGTCGTTGAGCAATTTCTTCTGGGCTATATTGCGTTTTTGTGGGGTTGGCATATGACGGCCAGCTTTGTATCCATTGCGTTATATTTTGCCCTGGGCGATAGCTTGGAGCCTGATCAAGCACATGGTGCGTCCACTTAGCGGCCCACGTTTCAAACGCCTGTCTTTGCTGGGCGTTAAGGCTATCTAAACCCATATCATTCTTTTCTTGCTGAGTCATCATCTGCTGTAGAGGAATGCTATCAGCAGCAAGCGAAGTCGCCAAAAAAATCGCCCCAGAAAAAATAAGTGAAATGCGCATATAAGATCCCTTCTGAATTCAGTAAATCTTATGTTAGATCTGAGCTCTTATTCTTGACAAGCTGCAATGTTTAATAAGAGCGCTTCTACAGTGTCGGTTTTTGAGGCGATGGTGTCGTGAAAACCTACGTGATGGAGAATGAAGCCAAACTCTTCTTTGTAGTATTTGTGAATGTTGCTGCCTATTTGGACAGCATCATTGTAGTTTTCATGGCGTGCGCAGTTGCTCATGCGGCCGTTATACAGCTCTTTTGGCACAATGTCACAGAAGATGGCGTTTTGGTTGTAGTGCTGGTGGGTTAGGGCTCGCGTGATTCTTTTAGAAAAGTCTTCTCGTTGATCAGTCGTAAAATAGTCAGTTGGGTAAAAGATCTGGCTGTAGACGTATGAATCAAATTCAGTTCTATCAAAAATAATAAGGT
Organism: Chlamydiales bacterium; assembly: GCA_021372185.1. Classification (GTDB taxonomy): domain Bacteria; phylum Chlamydiota; class Chlamydiia; order Chlamydiales; family FEN-1388; genus SZAS-7. Next base: position 7,181 of record JAJFUY010000322.1, read on the forward strand.
TGTTTTTGGGTGGGTAGATCATGCTTTTGACAAGTGCCTCGTTATAGGCTTTTTCTTGGCCTGCAAATATTTTTTGCTGCAAGTTTTCTATTTGTAATGGGTGGTTGTGAGGGGCTTTTTCTGGGTAGAGGGCATCTAGTTTTTTGTATTCTTCCACAAATACGGTTGTTGCCACTTCTGGCACTACCTGATATCCGCGAGCTGCCAGTTCAGTAACAACACTTGTTTTACCACCACTAATATCTCCGGTTATTATCACCTTAACGGGTCCGCCTGTATGAAAAGCACAAGCACTTAATTTAAAACTTACTAGTAAAACTAAAAATAGGACTTTCTGTAGCATCTCGTATTTCCACTGTATTTCTAAACGAGTATACTGTAGACAGAAAAATATGGAAATGAATTTAGCAACGATGAATTTGGCCTTAGATACTCTGGGGCAGCTTTTGGGTGATAGGAACCTGCATTATGAATGTGTGGCTTGCGGCTCTGCAAGTATGCTGCTGCTTGGTCTTAGCCTCAAGTCGGCAAAAGAGGTGTGTGTGCTTGCCATGGTTGAATCAAATGAATTCATTAAAGCAAATCCACTTCCAGAAGAGCTTGAACGAGCAGTGCAAGATATTAGCCAAGCCGTGAGACTAAAAAGCAGCTGGATACAGCCAGTGTTGGGTGATTTATTTGATGGTTTGCCAGATGGCTTTAAACGTCGCATGCACATGAGGCAGCATGGCAGCCTCACACTCTATCTTACTTCCCGTTTAGATCAAATATACCTCAGCCTATTCCAGGCAGTATGTGATGGCCCCATAAGCCAGCACTATTCAGACCTAAAAACCCTAAAGCCAACCACAAAAGAACTGCAAGATGCCGCCGCATGGTGCCTAAAGCGCGATCCCTCCCCCGAATTTGCTAAAACCCTAAATGACGCCTTAGCAACTTTTATCTAATTTGCCCAGGTCATGCTGTGAAACAAATCGAAATAGTGACTTTTCCCGCGTCGGGAAAAATGCATTTTGTTTTAGAGTCCGGAGGACGACTGAGCGAAGCCCACCGTGACCGTAGGGAACGGTGGGAATAGGCAAAAAAACCAATAGAGCCCGGTTGAGGGCGATTCAATTTCGTGATTCAATCGCCCATAACCTGGGCTCCAGGGAACTTTATACCTATTCCCACCGTTCCCTGCGGTCACGGTGGGCTTCGTTCAGTCGTCCTAAAGGACTCTAAAACAATTGGTTAAACTAAATTGAGAAAATTCATTTGGCGCTTTGCAATTAACTCACTAGGGCTTATCGGTGAGGCGCTCTACGAGTTTGATGCCGTGGGCTGTGATGGAGATTTCGGCTTTGCCGTGTTTTTTGATGAAGTTGGCTTGGGTGAGTAGTTGGCAGATTGTGTCTGTGGCTATTGCCTGGAGGCCAACTAGTGTTCCAATTTTGTAGCGGTCTATTGGGTCGTCTATTTCAGGGAGTTTTAGTGCCTGTTCGTGCAGGCAGATGATGAAGAGTTCGTCTTTTGTGCGGCCTTGTTTTGTCATGTGAGGGTCCTTTTATTGATTTGGTGCTCTAATGGAGAGCAGCGTTTTTAGGTGTGTGAGCGCTTTGGGCAGTTTGCCTTTATTAAGGGCTAGTTTTTCAGCACGTTTGTAGGCGGCCCAGGCGCGCGAAGCATCAAAGCGAGAGTAGTAGAGCTCTGCTAGGTAGTATTCTACAGTAATGTCGTTTGGTTCTTGTTTCTGGTATTCTTCTAGCCAGTGGATTGCCTCTTGAGGCTTTTGGAGCTGAAGGCAGCATATGGCAAGCATAAATATCCCAGAGCGGAACGTGGGGCATTTTTTTATAGATTGTTCTAGTGCTTCTTTTTTTTGTTCAATAGACGTTCTTGACTCATCTACATACATAAAAAAGGGCTTTAGGCTCGTCTTGTCTACACGGTTGTAGTAGATGTCTTCAGCTAAGGTGTTTTGGCTAATCAGAAAATCTTCTTGCTTGCCGATGGCCTTTTGTAGGTGGGTTCTGGCAAGAGAATCTTTGTCTGTTAAAAAGAGACTGTAGGCATAGAGGGTATGTAGCATTTTGTCGTTAGGTTCAAATGGCAGGGCTTTTTCGTAGCACTTGGCTGACTTTTCAAAGTCGCCTTTGGATAAATAGATAGATGCCTGATTAAAAAATGCCATGCCAATAACTTCTTTTTTGGTGCGTTTGGGCAGCGCAATTAAGTTAATTCCTAAAAATTCATCGTCATGTATGTGTACGCCCCGAAGAGTAGTTTCTATATTCATGTCACCGCACTTCATAAAGATGTGGCCAGGAGGCGTGATAATTTCAAAAGGTAGTCCTATGCGCTCGGCAAGACAGATATAAAGAGCTGATACGCCGAGGCATACCCCACGGCGTGATTCTAGTACATGTGGTAAAAAGGTGAAGTGGTCAATTTCGCGGCTGTAGGTAGAATGCGGTGGAAAGCGAAAGCCTAATTCATAAAAAATGAGGTTGTTTAATGCTCGTACTTTATCTATCGGCGCGGCATCATGACCCACTCTTGCAAGTACTTGAAGGGCCATGAGATCTAGCATCGCTTCATAGCGACGAAGGTGTGTAGGGTCATCAAGCTGCGATAAAAGGAGGGCCCTTGCTAAATCAATATCGTCAGAATGAAGGGCGACTATTTCTTTTAACGTGGTGGCTTTATGACCTTTCAATTTTCGGTTATAGAGGCTTGCCCCAATTTCTTCTATAGTTGCTAACGCTTCATTGGTGAGGTTGAACTCTTTATTTGAATCCCCTGGATTAATCAGGGCAATGAAGGCATCAATGTTTTGTGGAAAGGATAACGGCACGTTTTTTGTTGTTTTTGATGACAAAAGTTTCCATGCGTGCTCAAGTGCCTGAGGGTCTTGATAGAGCTCATAATAGGCCAAATGTTCAGATATGGAAGTTGGATCAAGGCTTTCATACAGCACTTTTGCGGACAGCGAAAATGGCCAAATAAGCAGCAAAATAATTCTAAAAATTTTCATGACGACTAGAGCCTTGATAGTAAGTGCTATCTTAAGTATACTGTAAACATTACAAAATTGTCTCATTTTCTTGTGGAGCTAAAAAAATGCTGCGTAGCATGACCGCTTTTGCTAAAGCAAAGAAGTCATATAGTGATGTTGAAATTGCTGTAGAGATTCAGTCTGTAAACAAAAAGCATCTTGACCTACACGTAAAACTGCCGCATGAGTGTATGCTCTATGACCCGCTTGTTCGTGAGGTATTATCGCAGCATGTAGAGCGCGGGCACATTAACGTAAGTGTGCAGGTGCATTTTTTATCTGCCTTTTCTGTAAGCGTGGTTGCCAATTCGAGCTATGCCAAAAGCCTCTATGATGCATCAAAAAAGCTCGCACGCGAACTTGGGCATGAATCGCTCGACACCGACAAGCTATTTTTTACTATTTTGCGAGAAAAAGGTGTGCTCCAAGCGAGCTTTGAAGTACAAAAAGATGATTTTGAAGATAAAATACGAGAGACGCTTGAGGCTGCTTGTCGCGATTTTTTAGCTATGAAAGAGCGTGAAGGCCAAAAGATTGCCACAGAATTTTTTTCGCGGCTTGATGCTTTAGCGAGCATGAGAGGCCAAATTGAAACGCTATCGCGTGATGCCAAACCCAAGTTTTATAAGCGCCTAAAAGAGCTTGTAGATGAGCTTGTTGGCAAATCTATAGAAGGTGATGAAAGAATAGCCAAAGAAATTGCCCTCATGGCTGACAAAGTAGATATTTCTGAAGAGCTTTCTCGCTTTGGGTTTCACCTCGAGCATTTTAAAAATGAAATGCAGGCAAAAAAATCGGGTAAGGTTTTAGAGTTTATTCTCCAAGAGTTATCACGAGAGATTAATACAATGGGTGCCAAGTGCCAAGATGCGCATGTTTCACGCCTTGTTATAGATGCTAAAAGCGAGCTAGAAAAGCTGCGGGAGCAAGTTGCGAATGTCGAATAGTCACAAAGTACTTGGAAACCACTCACACGGACTGCTTTTTGTTGTAAGTGCGCCGGCAGGTACTGGTAAAACAACTCTGGTTGAAAAACTTACCCATGAATTTCCGTGCGTAGTTCGTAGCATATCTTCTACAACAAGGCCAAAACGCCCCACAGAAACCGACGGTGTTGACTACTGCTTTTTAACAGATGAAGAATTTGAGAAAAAAGTAGCTGAAGGGCAGTTTTTAGAGCATGTTACGCTATTTGGCTACCAATACGGAACGTCAAAACATCAGGTAGAAAAACAAAGAGCAGCAGGCCATCACGTTGTTTTGGTAATAGATACACAAGGCGCACTGCACCTTATGGGGCAGCTTGCCGCCACGTTTATTTTTATTTTACCACCAAGTTTTGAAGAGCTTGCGCGCCGTTTGCAAGAGCGCGGCACAGAAAATTACGATAGCCTCTCAAAGCGCCTCCATGAGGCAGAACGCGAGATTGCTACAAGTACAGCGTATCAGTATGTCATTGTAAATGACGAAATCCAGACTGCCTATGAAGTATTAAAAAGTATTGTCATTGCAGAAGAGCATAGAATTAGATAAAAGAGTTAACAAAAGGGTAGATATGAAACAAGAACTTGATTACAAAGATCAACTTACTAACGAAAAGCTTCTCAAGCGCTTTAACAACCAGTTTGAGCTTGTGCGTTACGCTATCCAGCTAGCAGAAAATACTATTCGTTCAGGCCGAGAACCTGATGTATGGACAGATTCTCAAAATGTGTCCTTTATGATTTTGGCTGAAATTGCGTCTAATAAAGAAGAATTTGCTGAAATTTCTGAAGAGCAAAAGGCGACATTTCCTCGACATCAAGAATCAAATCAAAGTCAATCCCAATCTCAATCTTGGGGCGATGAAGTGCGTGCCTTAAAAGAAGACAAAAAAGAGCGCAAGACTAGTAAATCTAAAGCAAAAGCTGCAAAATAATACGTATGAATGACGTTGAGTCCTTAGGTCAGGGTGTAATATTTGTTTTGCTTGCATCATTTGCACTTGTTGTTGCGGCAATGTGTGGGCTGCTCTGGTTTGGCTGGTGGGTCTCTAAAAAAAAGGGGTCACTATGCCCCTATACTAAAAAGCCAATGTCGCTGGGCATAGATATCGTGCCATCTGTCCGAAAGTATGTAAATGAATTTCTGGAAAGCCACCCACAACCGGAAAACAAGCCAATAGAATTTGAGCACGCGGCAATATCACCTGATACGGGCCGCATATTTGCCGACGTAGTCATGCGCGGCACATTTGTTCGCCTTGATTGGAGCTTTTTATCAAAGCGCTTTCCGGGACGCTGGGTATCTTGGGGAAGCTTAGATGAAATGGAACAGGCGACTATTCGTTTATGTCATGAAAGTATGGCAGGCTATCAGACAGAAAGTTCATGCCCCAGACGACTGCCGCAAGAAATTGATATACACTATGGCCTCTCAATACCCGGACCGCTTTATGTAGATAGAAACACAAAAAATCTGCTTGGCTGGAAGACTGTTCCAGGAACAGAATTTGAAGTACTCATTGTTCAAACGCCCATTTACGACTCAATAGATCAAACACTATGACCAAAAAAATTCTGATTACTGCAGCTTTACCGTATGCTAATGGCCCATTACACTTTGGGCATATGGCAGGGGCCTATTTACCAGCTGACATCTATTCACGCTTTATCCGCCAAAAGCATAGAGATACTCTATTTATTTGCGGATCAGATGAGTATGGTATAGCGGTGGTGTTAAGTGCAGAGCTTGCCAAAAGATCTCCTCAAGAGCACGTAGATCAGTTTCATGCTGTAAATAAAGATCTTTTTGCAAAGATGAACATTGTATTTGATCATTTTTCAAGAACTACTTGGCCAGGTCATAGTGAACTTACGCACCAGTATTTTACTGATCTTTTATACAATGGCTATATTGAAGAAAAAGAAACTGAGCAGCTGTATTCTGAGCAAGAAGGGCGCTTTTTAGCTGACCGTTATGTGGTAGGAACATGCCCCAAATGTGGCTTTGTAAATGCCCGTGGAGACGAATGTACCTCATGTGCTGCGAGCTTTGATGCTACAGATTTAATTAACCCACGCTCAAAACTTACCGGAAGCCCGCTTATCCGCAAAAAAACAACACACTGGTTTTTGAGGCTTGATCTTTTTAAAGATAAGCTTTTGGCATGGCTTGCAACCAAAAACTGGAAGAGTAACGTTGTAAACTTCATCAAGGGTTATATTCAAGATCTTCATCCAAGAGCCATTACTCGCGATATGACATGGGGTATACCAATACCGATAGATGGCATAACCGGAAAAGTGCTCTACGTATGGTTTGACGCGCCTATTGGCTATTTAAGTGCTACAAAAGAGTGGGCAGAGCTACGCGGTGAACCTAATCGCTGGAAAGACTACTGGTGCGATGAAAACACTCACCTTGTACAGTTTGTGGGTAAAGACAACATTCCTTTTCATGCGGCTATATTTCCTGCTATGACCATGGGGCAAAATCAGCCCTTTAAGCTTGTTGACGAGCTACCAGCAAACGAATTTTATAACTTAGAGGGAAGGCAGTTTAGTAAATCCGACGGCTGGTATATTGATTTAGCCGAATTTTTAACTAAATATACAGCAGACCAGCTGCGCTATACTATTGCCTCAAACGCACCAGAAAATTCAGATTCAGAATTTACCTGGCGTGACTTTCAGATCAAGTGCAACAGCGATTTAGTAGGTAAGTTTGGAAACTTTATTCACCGAACACTTGTCTTTTTGCAAAACAACTGCCAGCAAAAAGTACCGAGCCGCGGTGCTCTTGATGAAATTGACACTAAGTTCTTACAAGATTTAGCAGTCTTGATGGTGCGCATAGAAGAGGCCTATAGCGGCTTTCATGTACGCCAGGCATCTGGTTTGCTGATGGAAATTGCTGCTTTAGGCAACGTCTACTTTGATGCTAAAAAACCGTGGAAGCTTGCAAAATCTGAAGATACCAAAGCTGAGATGAACACCTGCATAGCGCTTTGTGTAGAGTGCATTAAGCAACTGGCACTTGCCGCATCTCCCATACTTCCTGAAACATCAGAAAAAATTTGGGAAATGCTAGATATGACAAAACCTACATCTTGGGATTCAAGAAGAGCTGAAATACTGCCTGAAGGCAAAGTCTTGAGCACCCCAAAAACCCTATTTACAAAAATTGAAGACGAGCAAATTGCTCAGGAGATAGCCTTGTTAACAGCAAATGAAAAGCCACAATCACCAGTAGCTCCACCAGTAGTGGTTGATGAAAAACCCCTTACACCGCTCTCAAGTGAGCTCATTAACTTTGAAGACGTAAAAAAACTCGACTTACGAGTGGCCACAATTGTAAGTGCAGAGCGCGTGCCAAAAAGTAAAAAGCTTTTAAAGCTAGAAGTAGATATAGGCCTAGAAAAGCGCACAGTAGTATCAGGCATAGGCCACCAGTTTGCCCCAGAAACCCTTATCGGCAAGCAGGTAGTGTTAGTCGCCAACCTAAAGCCCACAACGCTCATGGGCGTAGAAAGCCAAGGTATGATCCTCGCTGGCGCCTCCCCAAGTGACACCCTACAGTTAGTAGAGCTAAACAACCTCCCTCGCGGCAGCACCGTGTCATAAAGTCATAATATTGATCTTGATCTTATTTTTTGCATTTTCAAAAAAACGAAAAATACAAAAACAGATCAAGATCAAGAATAAGAATAAGGCTGAGGTCAAGACTGTGTTTTAGAGCCCT
>JAJFUY010000198.1 GCA_021372185.1 Chlamydiales bacterium
GTGATAAAGAAACGGCCGAAATTGCCATTCAGGCAGCGCTTACTGGTCACTTAGTATTAAGCACACTCCACACAAATGATGCCCCATCTGCTATTGTGCGCCTTGTTGACATGGGAATAGAATCGTATCTTATTTCATCATGCTGTATTGGTATTATGGCCCAGCGACTCGTTCGAACCATATGCCCTGCATGTAAAACCGCCTACACTCCAACGTCAAGTGAATTAGCCAACCTCAAGATTACCTTTGATATGCTCCCAGATGGCAAGCTCTATCGGGGAACTGGCTGTACGAACTGTGTGGGATCAGGTTTTCAGGGCCGACACGGCATCTACGAGCTTATGAGCATGACCTCTAATGTGCGAAAACAGGTTCTAAAAAGCCCAGAGGCTACCCAAATTCAGGCGACAGCCTTAGAAGATGGTATGATGACCCTTCGTGAATGCGGCCGAGCCCTAGCTATCAAAGGCATTACAACGACAGAAGAGGTATGGCGCGTTACCCGTGCTGAAGAAGAAGTACACTAAAGTATGATATACGACTATAAAGCGTTTACAAAACAAGGAAAGCCCGCCAAAGGCACTATCGAAGCAGGAAGCGCTAAAGACGCTAAAGACAAGCTTCGTGAAATGCAGCTTATTGTCTCATCTTTGGAGCCCCAAAAAAAAGGCCGTAAACAGCTAAAATTATCAAAAGATCAGCTTCTTATCTTTACCTCGCAGCTCTCGCAGCTCCTTTCAAGCCAGATTCCCTTATATGAAAGTCTATTGGCTCTTGAAGAACAAGCCCGGGAAGAGCCCTACCACCCAGTTATTTTGGGACTCACCGAACGCATTAAACGTGGCTCAAGCTTATCACAGGCTATGCAGGATTTTTCTCAAAGTTTTTCGCCCTTATATCGCGCGCTCATTTCAGCTGGCGAAGCTGTGGGAAACCTAGAACTTGCCTTAAACCGCCTAAATAACTTTTTAGTACACGACAACAAAATCCGCAAGCAGCTTGCCTCTGCACTTATCTATCCTGCGCTTCTTACGGGCTTACTTGTTGTTGCCATCACAGTGCTTGTAGGGTTTGTTATACCAGCTTTAGAGCAGCTTTTTGAAGATAAAGACATCCCCCAATTTACCAAAATGGTGTTTAGCACAGCCAAATTTTTACGTGAATGGGGCATTTTGGTTGTAGGATCACTCGTTGGCCTTGGGGTGTATATCTTTTATCGCTTGCGCAACCCCAAAACAGTAGCCTCAATTCAGCGAAATATTTTACATATCCCGCTCATCAACCGCTACGTCATACTTTCATCTCTTAGCCGCTTTGCAAGAACGTTGGGCACACTTTTAGAAGGGGGTCTTCCTCTCACAATAAGCCTAGCCTATGCTAAAGAGGCTCTCGGCAACGCCCGCATGTCAGAGATTATGCAGAGAGTCGAGCACAGAATTATCGAAGGTATCCCCTTTAGTACAGAGCTCAGCCGCTATAAAGAGGTGCCAACGCTCTTTTCTCGTATGGTGCTTATTGGTGAAGAGTCTGGCAAGCTTGCCAGCATGCTCACCCAGCTTGCTGGCCTCTATGAAGAAGAAACAGAGCGCACCCTTACCCGTGTAGTATCCCTTGCCCAGCCAGTGATGCTCCTACTCATGGGCGCCTTGATAGGTGGCGTATTACTTTCTATCCTTATGCCATTAAGTAGTTTTGGCTCTTCCATTCAACTTTAAATTTCCGTATACTAGTCTACAATTATACGAGGAGACTATAATGCAAAAAAATCAAAAAAGAAAAAAGCGAGCCGTAACGCTCATAGAAATGATTGTAGTTATGCTTTTAATTGCCACCATCACAGGGGCACTAGCTTACAACTACAACGCCAGCTTAAATGAAGGTAAAGCCTTTAAAACCCGTGAAGGCATCTCACGCATAAAAACCATTCTCGCACTTACACTAGCAGAAAATAACGAGCTAAGCCCCTCAGAGCTAGAAAGCAGCTGGAAAAACTACGTAGAAGGCTCTCCACTTGCCGGAAAATCAAAAGACCTCCTCACAGATGGCTGGGGTAAACCCTACGACGTTCACCTAGAAGAACAAAACGGCGAACAGGTAATCACCGTGCGATCCGCTGCCCTAGACGCCTTTGAAAAACAGAAGAAGTCAAAGTGAAAAAACGCCCCTTCAGCATAGTTGAGGTGATGATAGCCTTCGGCATCATCACCATCTGTGCTGCAGCTTTTGTATTCAACTTCCAAAAAAGCAGCCAAGAGCGCCGCGAAAAAGACTCTCTAAACCTAGTGGAGAGCAAATTCCGCATGGCCGCCCAGTTGGCAAAGATTACAGGTAGAAGAGTACAGGTGGTATTTGATAAAGAGAATGACAAAAAAAATGTTTGCATCTCATCGGATATAAACGTTCCTGAGAGAATGAAAATCACTCTTAGCCGAAAGGCTGATCTTCCCTATGTTAAGGATATTGAAATAAGTCCAAAAGAAGCTGATGAGAATGCTGTTAGCTTTTACCCCTGGGGACTAGAAGATAAGGATACAATGGTAACCCTGTTTGTTACATCTGGTGATAAATTAGAAACTCGCGTCGCTAAGTTTGCCCCAAGTGTAGAATCAGTTAATGCCAAAGAAATTGATGACCTTTTCCCATACGAAATAGCAGAAAATGAAAAAGAAGAAAAACACGTTCACGTTGATTGAAGTGCTTATTGCTATAGCTTTAGCTACAAGCGCATGCTTTTTCCTGCTTGAATTTCAAGAAAGTTATATAAAAAGCGCTCGATTATCTTTACGTAAAATCGAAAAAGAACGCTACACCCAAGAAGCCTACGTACGACTTTTAGAGCAATTTTATACCAATCAAATTTCTTGGAAAGCCGTACTTGAACATCAAACATACAGCTTTTCATTAAGTGATACTAAATGGCAAGCCCAAGCCGCCTTATCATACGCACCTCACGGCAACAGTACCGAGTTAGACCCAACTGTTTTAGATGCTCGTATTACCCTTACACTTCTTTATAATGATGAGGATCAAGGTGAACAGCCAGAAATCTGCCTATGTTTAAAAAAAGAGGGAGAAGCACATGTGCAAGCACCCCAAACGTAGAAGCTTTGTGTTGATTGAAGTTATTGTGGCAACAAGCCTCTTTGTCATGCTGCTTATAGTAGTTTTTGGCATCTTTGCTAGCACAACAAAAACTAATGCTGCTTTAAGCCGCCTACGCCAAGCCAATGAACAGCTTTTAGTTACACAAGCTAAACTTCAAGACTATTTTTCTCGTGTAATGTTCAAAAAAGCAATCGATCCTTATTTTTATCAGGAAATCGATAGACGCTCAGGCCTTCCAAGCCTTATCTTTACAATCAAGGCTGCCACACAAAAAATCCCGGAACTAAATGGCTATCCCATAATCAAATTGTATGTAGAAGATAACCAACTTATTGCCGCCACGTTTCCTCATTCAAATCTTGATTCTAGCCTGTCTATTATGCAAAAAGAGGCTCTTTTATCTAATGTCACAGATTTTAAAGCACAGTTTTTTTTAGCACCCGAGAGTCAAAAAGAACCTAAAAAAGATGATGTCGAAGAAGAAGAAACAGAAAAAAAAGCACCTACTGGCACTTGGACAGATACCTGGCTAATGGAATATGACAAAGCCCCTACACTCATTAAGCTAGAGATCACAAGAAAATCCAGTGAATCATGTACCCTATGGTTTTTTATCACCCCTATGATACAAACTGTACTTTACGATATGGCATAGGTAAAGCATGCATATACTTCTAACAACATACGGCTTACTGCTTATCTTTGCTCTCTTTTGTACAGCGCAATGGAGATCAGCTACTGATATGGCCTTTATGGATGCTATTGCATTAGAAGTATTTACTAAGTCACGTAATCACTCTATAGGCGTGTTGAACAATCTATCAAAAGAACAATTTGACAAGCATTCTCCGAAGAAGGAAAAATCCGGTTCTAAAGCCATTTCCAATAAGATTGACTCTACCACTACTGCCGATACTTCCGCTCTTATAAATGAAGAAGATGACGATGATGGTTTTATGGAAACGGCAGAAGAACCAAGTGATAAAGAAGAAGAAAAAAAACCTGCCAAGCCAACACGTAAAGATCCGTCCCAAAATTGCAGCAGATTTCTTCATATTGGAGATATATTTTCAGAAGAAAATGGATCTATTTTAGAAGGAAGAGGAAGAGACTGTTTTACCCTGTTAAAAAACCTGCTTAATGAGATGTATAAAGGACAAAAGTTTTATCAAAATGCCAAAGATCAAGAACCCGAAATAGACGAAAAATTCATTAGGAATCTTCTTGAGAGAGCCAAAGAAATAGAGCAAACACGAAAAGAATCTGATGAAAAAAAATGGCTCCATTCTTTCCAAGATCTTGATCAAGTGCCCTTAGACGACGACGTTCAAAATGACCTTCGTTACATGGTCTTTAACGGCACAAAATCACTGTACGATGACACGAGATACGACCCGTCAGGCTACTTTCCACTCTATGAAATTACCAGAATCAACAAAAAAGATAAAATCATGAGTCTTTGGCTTGCTCCAAGACCCCTCCTCATGGCACTCTTTCAAAACGAAGAAATTGTTGAAGAAGTTATCCAAGCCAGGATTGAAATTTTAAAAGATTTGCGCAAAATGCGGGCCCAAAATCCAGACGGCAAAGAAAAACCCATAGATTCAGATTTAAAAAAACGCTTTGGCGCCTATATTCGCGACATAAACCCCGAATATATCAACTTCGAAATAAGCACCACAGACCCCAAAGATATGCCCCCAAAAAAACGACAAAAAAAGAAAAGCTCTTAGGCCAAATCTATTCCAAATAAGACATCTCGATCTTTCCCTCCTCGGGAAAAATGCATTTTGTTTTAGAGTCCGTAGGACGACTGA
>JAJFUY010000351.1 GCA_021372185.1 Chlamydiales bacterium
CAAGGTAATAAAATGGCCGCCATCATCTGGCCAAGTCTTTAAAAGGGGGATTTGCTCAAGATCATCTAGAGAGCACTCTGTAACGGGCGCTCTTGCTTGCTCTTTTAGGCCAAGAGAAAAAAAGCGCTTAAGAGAATTTCGTTTTTGCCACAGATGTGATATTTTGGGGGGCATTGGCCCTTGAGCTAGCTCTACAAGCGTCTTGATAAACACTTCTGGCTCATTGCCAAAGGCAAGGCTCATGCGATAGTCTGAACCATAGAGGTTAGTGACTACAGGGAATTTTGAATTTTTGACATTATGAAATAAAAGCGCCTTGCCGCCTTGAGCTACAACGCGCCTATGAATTTCGGCTATTTCTAGCGTTGGATCTACCTCTTCGTGGATATGAACAAGTTCACGCTCTTGATCGAGCTTTTTTACGAAGGTTTGTAGATCCTGCATGGATTATATATTTTCGCCACGCTTGCGCATTTCGTGCACAACAGCGCTAAGACCATTCTTTGCAATAGTTCTCATAGCTGATGTTGTAAGACGAAGAGAGATGAAGCGATTTTCTTCGATCAGCCAGAAGCGCTTGCGCTTAAGGTTTGGGTTAAAAACGCGCTTGTTTTTACCAGTAGTTTTTAGACCGATACCCTTGTTCTTCTTAGCAATACCGCGTGTTACGTATTTGAAGCCACGAGCTGGTTTTTTACCTGTTACTTGACATACCTTTGACATACAGAATTCCCTTACGAGTTTGAATGGCACATATGGTACTTTTTTAGTGTTTTCATTTCAAGCAAAAACAAATGCATTTTTTATAAAATATTTACTTACAATAAGTGATTAAATCACAGAGATCTGGGAAAAAAATAGCCGATGTGGTAACAATAGTGTCTTATTCTTCAAGGATATCATCAATGAGCGCCAATTCACCGACTGTTGATCTTGACGCATTAGGCAAATTGCTTAGTCTTGCTAAAAGTCTTGATGAAGTTTATCAGGATTCTGCAAACACTAAAGCAATAGAGCGAGTGCTCATACGCACACTACAAGAGGGCACCCTAGCTTTTCAGGTAAAAGGTGGCGTTTTGTGGCGCTTTTTTGCTATAACCCTGCCAGGACGTGAAAAAGAGTATGATCTTGGCCAGAATTTAGCCCAACTCCAAAGCCTCTTTCATGCTATTGGCGGCCACAGTGACCAAGATATCAGACGTGCGGCCCAAGGCATGGCTATGTATGGAGAAACTGTTATAGACACAACTGACGCTGTAGCTGCACTCATAGGCCTACAAACCGCCTTAAACTCTATCGTAGACCATGTAAAGCAAAACAAACTTCGCCGAGTGCCCGACGAAGAGCGCAAAAAAAGCATTGTAGACGCCCTAGAAGCCATGAAAATCAATTGGCGTCCTCATCAGCCGTCTCCTCGAATTCGCAAGAAAAAAGCTTTAGCCTAAATTGTTTTCTCTTAATCTTATTCTTGATCTTATTCTGTCTTTTCTCCGACGGAAAACAGAATAAGAATAAGATCAGAAAAAACCTTACTTCTTTTTAGGAAACTGAAAGCGACAAAGGTCCTCTGCAGCATGAGTATTAGCAAAATAGGGCCTTGCCTCATCCTCAAACACTTTTGCGTCAATGTACCTGGCTGAAAAGTGCGTCAAAATGAGCTCTTCTACTTGGGCCTCTTTGGCAATCAGTGCAGCGTCCTTGGCTGTGAGGTGAAAGTGCTTGCGGGCTAAGTCTTTTTCTTCTTCTAGGTAAGTACTTTCAGCTAGCAGTATACGGGCATTTTTGGCTATTTCTACTGCCTGTGGGCAGACTCTTGTGTCAATTACTACGGCGATAGACTCGCCAGGGCGTACTTCGCTTACGCTATCAAGTGTGACTAGTTTACCATCTATTACGAGCTCTTTGTTTTTTTCGAGTAAGGCCACGTTTGGGCCTTGAACCCCTGCATCCTTTAGCTTTTGGCGGTCAAATTTGCGGGTAGGGGCTTCTGTTATCCTCCAGCCTATGTTGTCGATGCCATGCTCTAAGAAAGTAGCTTCTATTAAGAATTTACCATCATCATGGACAATTCCTGCTTTTTCTACAGGATGTTCAATCACCTGGATCAGCTCGTGGTAGCTTGTACCATAACGCAGTCTATCAAAATATTTTTTGCCGGAAGCTGGGTAGTAACAATGGATTGGGTGAGTAACCTTATCAAGATTAAGACGCATAAGAATTGATCCTAGACCCAGACAATGATCCCCATGAAAGTGGCTTACAAAAATTCGAGTGACTACAGGTGGGGCAATTTCAGCAAAGATAAACTGGCGCTGGGTGCCTTCACCCGGGTCAAAAAGCAGGCCTTCGTCGTTCCAGCGAAAGAGGTAGGCGCCATGATTGCGGTATCGTGTTGGCTGCTGGCTTGAGGTGCCTAGTATTATTAAATCTCTAACGCTCATAGTTGTATCAAGTAGTTTCTGAATTGTGTAAGGGCTAAAGATCTAGCCGACATACGTGATGATTCTTCTAAAGAAAGCTCGGCAAAGGTTTTTTCAAAGCCTTTAGGCTGCACAATTGCATTCCAGCTAGTGCCGTGGGCAAGACGCGTGCCTCGTGGCGCAACAATATTGCCATCAACTACGCCTTCAAATATACGAGGAGGTTCATTTGGCATAGCAAATCCAATATGGCACACCACCTGGCAGCTTTTGTCATTATAGTGAGAGATAAGGTTGTATAATCCAGCATCACCCAGCGCCTCTAAAAACGAGCGCACATAGGGCCCAGGAAGACCATTAAGGCAAGAGCAATGCACACTGATATCATCAATAAGGCATGGCTCGTTAAGCAGGCTATAGGCCTGCTGTACTTTGTGAAGCGATATTTGGTGAGAAGTGCCCTGCAGCTCATCAAGAGTGAGGGGAGTGTGGATAAGTTCTATGTTAGCGCCTTGTAAAACTGCGGCGGCCTCTTCAAACTTACCAATATTACTTGTCACATAGTGGATCTTCATACAAAGAAGATACTGCTTTTAGAAATCTTTTGCCACTTGAATATTATTTAGCCAGAGTCTTACAGTAAGGCTATGAATACAACTGCCCTGCAAAAGCTCGACCCAGAAATCCAAAAGCGCGTGCGCTACTGGCTAGAAAAAAATTTTGATAGTCAGGCTAAAGATGAAATCAAGCGTTTACTTGATACTCGCCCCGAAACGCTTGTTGATGCCTTTTATACCGATCTTTCTTTTGGTACAGGGGGTATGCGCGGGCTTATGGGCGTTGGCACAAACCGTATGAACGTCTACACAATTGCTTGGGCTACCCAAGGGCTTGCCAACTACATCAATAAAACCGTAGAAGGCAATAAAAGCGTAGCTATTGGTTATGATTCTCGCCACAACTCTAAAGAATTTGCCAATGTTGCAGCTCAGGTATTAGCTGGCAACGGGATTACTGTGTATTTGTTTAGTGAATTACGGCCCACACCTTTAGTATCTTTTGCCTGCCGCTACCACCACTGCACCGCTGCCATTATGGTGACAGCCTCGCACAACCCTCCAGAATATAATGGCTACAAGGTATATTGGAATGATGGCGCTCAGGTATTACCTCCAAACGATAAAGGCATTGTAGAAGAAGCTGCCAAACTCTCTGACCCAGACCAGGTTAAAAAAGCCGAAATTTCGTCCCCACTTATACACATGATGGGAAAAGAGGTTGATGAGGCCTATCTAAAGGCCATTACACCCCTGCAGCTATGGCCAGAATTATCAGCCGTTGAAGGCAAAAACCTGAAAATTTTATATTCAAGCCTCAATGGAACCGGCATCACCATGGTACCAGAGGCCTTAAAACGCTTTGGCTTTACCAATCTACAGTTTGTTGATGAGCAGATCATCCCAAATGGCGACTTTCCTACCTGCAAAAAGCCAAATCCAGAAGAGTCAAAGGCTATGGAACTTGGCACAAAAAAAATGATGCAAAATCAGTGCGACATTTTTATTGCCACAGACCCAGACTGTGACCGCCTTGGAGTAGTTGTGCGCCATAATCAAGAGTGGCACGCACTTACCGGCAACCAAATTATCTGCATAGCCGCAGAATATGTCTGCCAGGCAAAATCCTTGCCCGAAAAAGCCGCTTTTGTAAAAACCATTGTGACAAGTGAGCTATTTACACGTGTTGTAGAAGCCCATAAAGGCACCTGCTTTAATGTGTTAACAGGTTTTAAGTATATCGCAGAAAAAATAAGGCAGTGGGAAAACACCCCTGGCTCTTACAGCTTTGTCTTTGGTGGAGAAGAATCCTACGGCTGTCTTTTAGGCACAGTAGTACGTGATAAAGATGCTGTAATATCAAGCTGCCTCTTAACAGAAATTGCGCTCTATGCCAAACTGAAAAATAAAACGCTCCTTGACCTTTTAGATGACATGTACAAGCGATATGGCGTCTTTGTAGAGCTATTGACCTCTGTTGACTTTGAAGAAACCAAAGCCGGCAAGCAAAAGATGCAAGATGCGATGAAACGCTGCCGAGAGGAAGAAACCTCTACTGTAGGCGGCTACAAAGTGGTAAAAATTACTGATTTACTCAAAAAATCAGCCGATTTGCCCATATCAGACGTACTTATCTTTGACTTAGAAGATACAAGCCGCGTGATAATACGACCATCGGGCACAGAGCCGCGCATTAAAGTGTATGTCTTAAGTAACCAGCCGGCAGATGGTATTGCCACCTTAGGTCTTGATGCCGTTAAAACTCAAGCAGCAAACAAAGCTAACTCTATTTTACAGGCATTTAAAACACTATTGACTTAAATTAAAAATATATCTATAATTATATTATTAATTTGAGGTGTAAAATGCAGGTAACAAGCAGTAGACCATACATTAGCCCTCTAGAACTACAAACTCAGAGGGAAGAAACTACCGAAAAAGCTAAGGAAGTAGGGATTCTTGGCTATAAAGTTACCAAAAAAATAGGGAGTATTCTCAAGAGCGCCGTTGAGATCACAGAAGCTTTTGATGAAAATGCACCAAAATCTCTAGGTGAAATTACAATAACCCTCAAAGTATTTAAAATATTTAACGCAATCCTTGCTCTACCTAAGCTTTATAAAAGCATAAAAACTGTTATACGCCCAGGCGATCTAAAAGACAGAATCTTTGGTGGCTGGACCCTAGTAAAGTGCGTAAAAAAAATAGTTTTGGCAGTGGAGACCATATTTTATTACCTCAATAAACTCAACCTGATTGCCAAAGCAACCTTAGCATGGACAACCATCACCGGTTACATCTTCATGCCAATCACATTCATTTCTGCAGCTGTTGATATCTACCAGCTAAATGTTGGCGTACAGTTCATGAAAAAATTCAACGGCAAGATCACTGTAATCAAACAAGAAGTTGCTGCGGCACCTTTGAAAAAATCACTGCGCTTAGCTAAAAACCAAGAGGTGCAAGAAAAGCAGATTGCACTTATGAGAAGCGTAGAAAAAACAAAGCGCATCTGTAAGCACATCCTCGTGCACAAAAAATCTTTAGAGGAATATGGCGTTATAGCAAGTAACTGCCCAATTGACGATCGCTTAAGTAGCGTGATTAAACAATTAAAAAGTAGAAACGAAGAAACAAAATTAAAAGGGATAGAAGCAGCAAATCACCTAACATCCCGCATTAAAGACAGACTTAAAGAGCGTATTGCCATAGAAACCGTTGGCACAACTCTTTCAGTAGCAGGCGTTGCCACAACAGTTATTGGCCTTGCATGCCCACCAGCTGCTCCGGCTCTTGCCATAGTAGCTACAGTATTAACTATAGTTGGCATAGCAAGATTTGCCTACTCGAAGTTTATCCCCAGTGGCGACATCCTAGACACCGAAAAGCGCATGCTCTTCTCAACAGCCGGTAAAAAACTTAAAGTAGCCAAGAAAATGCTCAACGCGCAATGCGTGAAATTCAAACAGAATGTTTACAATTTTACGCAATCTACACGTGCAAAGCTTAACCTTAAGCCTCACGTAATAGCAGTGGCAGCATAAATGTTTTAACTTGCCCTTGCCTTTGCCCTTTCCCTTGCCCGATTTTGTATTGGTATTTGTATTTTAAAAAAAAACAAAATCGGGCAAGGGAAAGGGACACCTTTTTAAATAATCACCTTCCTTGACATAATATTAATATAACTATATACTTCCTGATTAATTAGGAGGTAATGTGATAGTTGTTGATAATATTTTACATCATAACAATATTCCTAAACAAATTGATCCAATTGATGAAGCTGCAAAAACTGGGATTAAGGGGATAAAGGTTACCAAAAAAGTAAGCAAGGTCTTTAAAGGCGTTGTTAACGTTGTTGAATTATTTGAAAAAATTCCGTATGCCGTTGAAGAGACACTCGTTGCTATAAAAACTTTTAAGATTATTGGTGGCATGCTTGCCATCCCAAAACTTGTCAAAAGTGCCGGTAAGGTCAAGAAGGCCAAAGGCCCCGAAGCCCAATTTATGATCACCTATAAAATTGTAAAATGCTTCAAAAAAATTATTGTCGGTATAGAAACAACGATCTACTATTTTGCAAAACTTAAAATAGTGACAAAAGCGGCCCTTAAATGGACTGAATTTACAGATAAAATTTTTGCCCCCCTTACATTTATCTCTTCAGGTCTTACTGCGTACGAATTTGGCAAAAAGGTAAAAGCTCTAAGATCTTTTAGAAGTGAATTGTCTCTGGCAAAAAAAGGCGCACATACACCTCACGAAAAAGCTGTGAAAACAAATGCACATCTTCTTACCCAAATAAAGACTTTAAAGAAAATGAAGGTAATTAGCAAAAATTGCCCTTTGAAAGACCGCCTAAAGGACATTGGAAATCGTCTTGAAATTCATGATCCCAAGGCAATAGAAGATGCAAAGCACCTAAGACGCTCCCTAAACAATAGAATCACCGAACGTGTAGCTGCCGCTGCTATTGAAACGGCACTAGAAGCCGTTGACCTCACGTCAACTTTGCTTGATATAGCCTATCCAAAAGTTGCTGCAATTGATACTGGCCTTACAATAACTTCCCTTGCTACAACATTGCTTGGGATTACTAACAAAGCCTACACACAATACATCCCAACAGGTGATATTATGTCGGACGAAAAGCCAATGCTTTTAACCCGCGTATATAAAACAGTGCGCTCAGGCCATAAAGCACTTCTGAACACAGTAAAACGCTTTGGGAATAGAGCATCCGCTGCAGCCTAAGCTTGTAGCAAAAAAAAGAGACACTTTATATAGTGTCTCTTTTTTCATAGGCTACTCTATTCGTGCACTATCTTTCTGTCCTTGGCACACATCCTGTGCTTTTCTTTCGCTCTATTCGCGCGTACGCCAAACTTACAGAACTTTCTGATGATGCAGCAAAAGCCATTCGCTTCACGCGCATATTTTCTTCTACTAAAGAGTTTTATGGTATTGCAAAATTGCGCAAAATCTCGTTTACAGATGGCTCTAAAAGCATTGCTGCAAATATATGGAAGATCGTACAAAGAGTAAAAAAGTTTGTCTCTTCTATTGCCTGGTTTTGTAAAGTGAGTCACGATGCTGGGTATTTTTCTGAAAGTGCTCTCGTCTTGTCTCGCTCTATCAAAATGATTCAGCTACCATATGATTCGATTGCCTTGTCTACAAGTATTGTAAAGGCAACTAAGGTAACTATATCCTGGATTCACCTTATCAAAAAAGTGGACAAAGCCCCCGAAGAAATAGAACAGATGCACAAGCTAGAAACAAAAGCTGTAAGAAGGCTTCTACACTGTAGCTCAAAGGCATTTGACATAAGCTATAGAATTCTTGAAATGGTAGAGCATGCCCTGCCACGCCTTGTCATAGCAAACTTAGTGGCCTCTGCCCTGATAAAATCCGTAACTCTTGGCTACACAATTTATAACGACCAGTCTATGGGAAGATCTAAGTAGCTATTGGCTTCGGAAAAGTGCTTACAGCCCAGAAAACCGTTGTAGGCAG
This sequence comes from Chlamydiales bacterium, assembly GCA_021372185.1. Lineage (GTDB taxonomy): Bacteria > Chlamydiota > Chlamydiia > Chlamydiales > FEN-1388 > SZAS-7. The sequence goes on from JAJFUY010000351.1 coordinate 7,994, forward strand.
AAAGAGGTGAAGGGTGCGCCGCTTTTAAGATAATGTGATGCGGGGAAATTGTGGCGCATTTTTTTTCTGCATTTTTACCCCAAAGTAAAAAGATAACAGGCTCTTTTTTGTCGGAGATCTTTTGAATAACAGCATCAGTAAATCGCTCCCAGCCCTTTTTGTGGTGTGAAAGGGGAGAGCTTTCTCTCACAGTAAGCGTAGCATTTAGCAATAACACGCCTTGCTGAGCCCACTTTTCTAAACAGCCATGAGAGGGTATTGGAAGCCCTAAATCTGCATGAAGCTCTTTGAAGATGTTTTTTAGTGAGGGCGGAGCATCAACACCTTTCGGCACGCTAAAACAAAGCCCGTGGGCTTGGTTTGGGCCGTGATAGGGGTCTTGCCCTACAATAACCACACGCACCTTATCATAAGGCGTCTGGTTAAACGCATTAAACACAAGCTCCTGCGGCGGATAAATAGGAGGGTGCTTCTCGCGCTCTTGGCGCACAAAAGCCAAAAGCCTTGCCACATAAGGCTCTCTAAGCTCATCCCTCAACACCATCTTCCATGTTTCATCAAGTTGTATGTCCATGTTCATCCTTAATTAGCCATTTGGCTTAATTACACCTTCACGAAGTATGGAGTGACTCGTTTTAACGAGTTTTTGGTGAGGTCGCTTCAGCGACCGTCGTAACGAGCATATTACGCCGGCCGATAAATCGCCCTCACCAAAGACTCGTTAAAACGAGTCACTCCAGACAGCTGCGCTCAACCCTGAATTACTTCGAAAACAAGCTTATATACCAAAATTACTTTATTTTTCAAAACCTATGTGGTATAGAAACCAAAACGCTTAGAGTATATAGAACATCATGCAAAATAGCCTAGAAATACTTCACGACCAGCAAATTAGAAAAATAGCTGAAGAGCTTAAGGCTTTAAACCAGCCGGTATCTCTTGATAAAAGCGCCTCTCAGTCAAATACTACTCGGGGATCTGTCTACAAACAGCACACCAAAAAGCTTTCACTTGATTGCCTGAACCGCGTACTGCGTATTGATAAAGAGAAAATGGTGGCACATGTTGAGCCGCGCATTTGCATGAAAGACTTGGTGCTTGAGACACTAAAGCAGGGGCTTATACCGCTAGTAGTTCCTGAATTTGCAGGTATTACAGTAGGGGGCGCTATAATGGGCTGTGGGGGAGAGTCAAACTCTCACATTTATGGTCTCTTTCATGATACGTGCTTAGAGTATGAACTACTCACAGGCTCTGGAGATGTAATTCACGCCTCACCTCACGAGCACCCCGAGCTCTTTCATGCTGTGACGGGCTCTTATGGCACGCTGGCACTGCTACTTAAGGCTGAGGTGCGTTTGGCTAAGGCTTTACCCTTTGTTACTCTTACAGTACATCACTTTGGTTCAAGCCAAGAGGCACTTACTTTCATGCGCAGCAGGCTTCATCAAGAATACCTTGAAGGCATTGTGTTTTCAGATACTCACGCTGTAGTAATTGAGGGGAGGCAAACAGAACAACCTGCAGCTACTTTATTTACCAATAGTGCTCATAACCCCTGGTATTATGCCTATGTGCAAAAGCAGCACAGCCAATTTAGCATGCCTATATTTGACTACCTCTTCCGCTATGATAGAGGCGCATTTTGGATGGGAGCCTATGTACTACAAGCCTCTATATTGAAAAAGCTGCTGTTAGAGGGTATATGGAAGCTCAAAAAGCCTTCACGCCTCACAGAAGATGAAATCAAGAAATTTAGTAAAATCGCAGCCCCAAATGCCGCGCTAAATTTTATCACACACCCATTTACCAACAGCCAAACACTCTTTAAGCTCCTTCATATGTGTGAAACTTGGGTAAATGAGCGCTTTATGGTACAAGATTTTACCCTGCCAGAAGAAAACGCCTCACTGTTTATAGAGACTCTGACCAAAAATTGCCCTATTTACCCCTTATGGCTCTGTCCTATCAAAAATGCCCCAACAACCCAGCTTTTTGCACCAAATGCGTTAGAAGGCCAGTATTCAATCAATGTTGGCGTGTATGGCATACCAAATTCTTCCCAGGAGGCGCTTGGTTTGCTAGAGAGACGTACACGAGAGCTTAAGGGTAGAAAATGGCTCTATGCCCATTCTGCTTACTCTGAGCAAGAATTTTGGGATATTTACCCTAAAACCCAGTATGAGAAGTTACGCTTTGAGTATGAATCTGCCAAAACACTCTTAACTATCGACAATAAGGTGCTTGTTTAAAATTTAATTTGTCAATACAGTGTGCTTAATAGGCACATGAGGTATTTATGACTATAAGCGGTGCTAGCAACACACCTGCTACTCCCATACAACCAGGTTATGCCAAAAAGGCAGGCTATATGGCAGGAAGTGTTGTCACTAAGACAATTTCTGTTCCACTTTACCTCCTTGCTCAAACCCCACGCGCTATCTCAGTTACTGCCAAAGTAAGCACCCCTGTCTTACAATATGCCGCAGATGCCGTAAGCTATGTAGCACAAGCAGGAGCTCTTACTAGCCGCGCCCTCAAATGGAGCCTCCTTCAAGCCCATAAGCATGGCGTGCTAGAAAAGTCTTCTATGGTTTTTAGAAACATGATGGAAACATCAGTTTCGCGTGCAAACGATCTTAAAGATGCGAAAACACGAAGAGGCAATATAGCAGGGACAACTGCCGGCTACATTGCCAAAAAAGCTATTGGCATGATTCCTATTGCCGGAGATTTAACAGAAATGGCAATAGATGGCGCCTTAGAAGCCAAGCGAGTAATTGAAGAAACTGACCGCTACATCACCACCAAAGCCGTATCTGGTGCCATGTGGAATATTCGGGGAGCAGCAGATATAACACGAGTTGCCGGACCGATGATTGTAAAAGCCGGAGCCTCAGTATTTGAAACTACTGAAAATGCCCTAGAATGGATCCAAGACCGCTCATGGCAGGTATATCAGGGTGAGGGTAAGGGCTTTAGTATAGCTGCACGTGCTACTAATATAGCTGACATAATAGAAAGTTGGTCTGCCAACTTAGCACATCTCTTTGAGCTAGAAACCGTGCTAGATAGTACAGTTTTAGAAAAACCCACAATAACCCCAAAAAGTGGCCTTGATCACTTCGTTGGCAAAAAAGAACTTTGGCAGAACTTTATCGACCTTGATAAAGCCGGTAAAGTTGATCTCTTTTTTCTTGTTTCAACATCAAAATCTTGTGAACTTACAGATACAGAGCGAAAAGAATTTGCCACTGCTGTAAGCGTTTGTATTAGAGGCGACAAACTTTCAGATGATCAAGAGCTCTCATTAAAAAAGCTAGCAGGCATGTTTGACCTCATACCCGATGATGCTGTTGCAAACCGCCTCACCCCAAGTGCATTTAGAGCACAAAGCACTCTCAAACAGCTGCAGCTTTATCAGATAGTTCGAGAGCATGCAACACACCTTACCCCTGATGAGGCGGCATTTTTAAATAAAAAAGTCTTTCGAAGAATGCGTACAACGCATGACTGGAACAACATAGACCCACTAGATAAAAACCTCTTAGAACAGCTTGTAGTACGGCTTTTCAATTCACTACCTACTCAGAATAAAGAACTACGTTATAACATCACGCCTGCAATGTATTTAGAGCTTAATCTTCAGCAAAAACAAACTCTCTATACAGTTTTAGAGCAGACTGTAGAAAAATCAGGCTCTCGTAAAGACAAGTCACAATTCAAAGAAATAGCGAATCCTCCATCTGATCATCGAGACATCCAGATACTTGTAAATATGTTCTCAAAGCTGCTCACAAAAGAGCAAAAGTATATTCAAATGCAGCAGCTTACAGGCCGCTTTATAGTTTTTAGTGCTACGCCGCCTGAGCTAGAAATTCTCATTACAGATACCCAAAAACAGCTTGATGCCTTACAGGGTACCAAGAATGCAGATAAGTATGTAGATACAACAGAAGTATCCCGTTTACAGAATCTTTTAGAGGCACTAAATCTAGAAAAACAAGAATTTATCAACCGTACTATTCAAGCACCAACTACTGAAACAATACCCGCAAATATACCTCAAAAAATAGAAGTTACCCATCCAGATATTGATATAGAACAAATACTCGAAAAAATTGGCCCTCAAGTACCGTCTGATGCCAATTCCGGAAAAAAAATTGGGCACGCTATTGGGCACCTTCCAAGAGTTGCAGCCCTTTTAACGGGCACTCCAGGGTGGGCAGTAGGCACTATACTTGGCAAGATCTGTGAAAAAGGAATTAATCAATACATTGGAGGCACCTTTCAGCTATCAGCTCGAGTCCTTGAACTGGCTATGGCGACTCAAGTAGGCTCTACCATTGTTCTGAATGAACTTATGAAATTAGGGGTGCCACTACCTGAAATTGAACGAGTCTTAGCAACTGCCCCAAACCTAGTAGGTAAAGGCATCGTGCAACTACAGGGCCTTATACTAAAAGCGACCCAAGAGGCTATTGATAAGTCAGATTCTTACGCTCAAACCCTCCTTAACATACATGAGCAGCTCATTATGGCTGAGAGCGTAAATGCGACTGAACAGGTGATTAACACAACGGCTGCGCCTTTAGAGGCAGCACGTGATCTACACATAAGAGACGTTTTAGAATATTGCAGCAGTACATCCAATTGCAGCCCAGAAGTCTATGCTGTTGTCTCACAAGAAAATGCCCTTGATGCTTTTGAAACGCTATCAGGAGCGCGTTTTGGATCTCCTGAATACCTAAAAGCCTATCAAAGCCTCTTAGAAGAGGGAACGATTCCAGGAAAACTAACAACACTTGAAAGTGCCTTAGAGACAGGTAAATCTTTGACAGAACCAAGTCTTTCACTTGCTGCAGCCATTCCGGGAGCAGTGGCTCACGGCGTCTATCGACCCGTCCGCTGGCTGGCAAGCTGGTTAGTAGACCCCAAAGCGTACGAAAGCGCATTTGGTCACTACTACAATGCCGCAACAGAAAATGAAGTGGCACAGCTGCTAAAACGCGGTACACTATCTGTAGCGTCCGGTATTTCCTCAGGTGCTAAACAAATAGTGGCAACTGGCAAAACAGCCTTGGGTCTGGCCAAACCGCTAGAAGGCCACATGAAAGAAAACTTCATCTTAATGGCAACACTAGGCGCCCAAATGCATTCGGCCATCAAAAATAAGGAAGCGGCTTTAAGTGCCATCCGAGGTCTTGATGCTTTACGAGAAACATATGGCGGCAGCCTAGCAATAGCCATTGCTAAAAATGACTCAGTAGCCGCCGCTGTAAGTTTTATGAAAGATATTGTGAACCCAACAATCAGAAAAGTTACCTACAACCTCCAGGCAGCTCATGAACTGGCACAAGGTAACCAGGAATTTTTAAATAGTCATCTAGACCAGTTAAACAAACGTGAAAGCCCAGTTAAACTTCTTTTAAACGATGCCCTAAATCAACTGGAACAGGGCGCAGACGAAAAGATGCAAAAAGATGCCACATGGGGCAAGTCATTGGCGTCTGCTGCCACCTATGGAGGCCCTATTGTTACGAATGTGCTCAAAGTAGCAGGGTATTGGTATAGCGGCAGCATGTCTAATTATTACCTTACAGCACTCGCTATAAGCACAGTTCTTCCTTCCGTGTTACGTACAATTGGTGCGGCCATTAAGCAGGATACCTCTAAGTTTTGGTATGGCTTGGCGGAAGGTTCAATGGCCTCTGCAAGATCTGTAGGTGATACTCTCCAGATGCAAACGGCCTCTCTTGGCGGCTATTTTAAACAGCTGGCAAATTACTATTCTGGAAAAATAGATATTGAACGCGTAAAAAACTTTGCAAACTTGCCATTAGGACAACAAGAACATCTCTATGAGCTGGCACTTCAAAATACCTCAAATACAAAACCATTAATTGAGGCTCACGCTATATGCCTTGTAAGCGCCGTCAATATGCAGGCCCTAGCTACTCTCATTTTAAAAACACTAGATACACTAGACGATGAGGCCTTGCACCAGATAACACCAGCACTCTTTAACGCAATGGACGAACGAGTCCGCCAGCGTATAAGCGACATCGTAGAGCAATATAGCGGCTTTGAACAAGATGAGAGCGCCCTCATCCAAAAATTCAACAAGCTTTCAAAAGAACAAAAACTAGAAGTAGACAATCTCGCAGTGGCAGAGTTTAGACAGCTTTCTGTTAGCGACCAAAAAGCTATCTGCTTTAAGCTTGCAGCACTTGAGGCCTCACGCGTATTTGAAGAGCCTTCTCTTGAGGCATTTGCTCCAAGTATCTTCTATAACCCAAAAGCCTATGCCCTAGAGCACCTCAAACAGTACCGTAAGCTACAAAATGCAAGCAATCAAGATTTAAAAGCACTTTTACCCAAGTTAAAAGATGCCAAAAATGCCGACCAGGAAATTTTGGGTGAGCTGTTAAACATGCCCAATGCACGCCTACAGCACTGCTACGACATAGTAAAGCGCTATAATGCTCAAGGTATTTACGACCTACGTGATGAAAAGGTTGGCAACCTCTTCTTATTTGAAAACCCGAGTGTTGCACTAGAAACACGTAAAAAACTTCTCCCTCAACTAGCGGTTCTTTTTAACCAGCTAGAGCCCCACCAAAAAGAAGAGCTATTAGATTTAACAGGCAACGAAGTGGCTGAGTTTGATATACCAACTCTAAAACTCCTTACAACCTATTTGCTCTCACAGCCCGAAACGATAAAATCACGCGATGCAGTACAGAAAATACTGGCCAAAATTGACATAGCAGATGTCAAACTATCAGAAAAAGAACATACCCTATTAAGCAACCTCTTTAACACGCTAAAACCTGAAGTAAAAGCCGAATTTCACCAAAAGCACACACTTGGTGCCGAAACCGAAAAAGCCCTCTTTGACAATATCAACGGCCAGATGACAAAGGTAAAAAAAGAGATCGAGCTGTTACAGATGCGCTCACAAGACCTTCAGTCAAAAGAGTACATGTCTCAGCACCATAAAGAGACTCTACTCGTAACTAAGAAGCAAGGTCTTTTAGAAAAAATCAAACTGATAGATAGAAATCTAGAAGCACTAGAGAAAAATGCTCAAAGTGCCACCAACAAAAAAGAGATCGATGATAACAATACCGCAAAAAGTGCGATCGTTGCTGAAATCGAAAAAATTGATCAGAAGTTAAAACTGCAGCTAGCCGAAGTTGATGTTATTATACGAGGTATCACACACCTTGAAGCCAAAATAGCCGCAAAGACTTGCGAACATCAAGCACTTGCCAAGTTATTAGGCCGAGAACTCGAACCAGAAGAAACAATCCTCGACAACCAAACAGAGGCCAATCTTGAAGTGGGGATTGTATCGACAATCAGCATACACAACAAAATCTTCGTAGAGGGCTATACAAACAAGCTTGAAGAGCTTGATGCAAATAACCCAGATATCCTAGAACGAGCAAAAGCAAGTACAACAAAAGATATTCAGAACTTAACAACAATCATGCAAGAGCGAGCAGAAGAAACCGAAACGCTCATTCTTGAGACACAAAAACAAATTTCAGACCTAGAAAAGCAAATTGGCAAGCAAGAAGTAGCTAAAGCCAGCTCTTTAGGTGTAAAAGATGATAACGCCGAACAAACCGTAAAAGCCCTCATAAAAGCACGTCTTGGCCTACAAGCCTTAACAAGCTTCTACCGCCCCCTATTTAAAAAGCTAGAAGAGCAAAACAGAGTTATGCTCGATGACTACTTAACAAAAGCCAACCTCATCATGGCCAAAAAAGAACACTCCTCCAGTCATTAACACCTCTCGATAGGTTTACCCGCCACATCCGTGGCGGCTTCTCGAGTTTGGACATTTGAATTACAA
>JAJFUY010000021.1 GCA_021372185.1 Chlamydiales bacterium
TTTAGTACCTCAAAAAGACACATCCGCTGGCTCACGCCTACTCAAAAGAACTACTTAGTAGAAAAAGACTTGCGCATATCTTAGAAATAAAGGGCACAACAACGCTTCCTCACCCAAGCATGAAGTGCTTTTTTCGAGTGACTCAGCCTCTAGAGGGCTGGTATCTACTTTTATTTGCAAAATCACCAATCAGAAATCTCGTGATTCAAATAGCTACTTTCAGGAATTCTTACATATTTTTCACGACTGTCTTGAGCCTGTTCAGAATGATCTATTTAGAAATTTAAATGTGTTGATGAATCTTCCTAATCAAACAACGGGTAATTGTGCCTGGGCAAATTCAGAAGCGGCTCTCTATCCATTTTTTATTTTACAAACTCTTTATCATTATGTAAAATTTGGCGTAACGTTAGATGAAATTATTGCTAAACCACAAGCGCTCTTTGATGAATTTCGAGATTTTGTTATTAGGTATGATGCAGACAAATACCAAACCCGTCATTTAGGTAAACTTCCAAAAAATACTCCATATTATGCTTCTGAACCTCATTTTCTTCAGCTCATCAAACCTACTCTTCCTCAAGATTTAGCCCGCAAAGTTGACACCTTGCTAAATAAACAAAGCTTACGGTAAACTATACTTTTATATTATTAGGAGTGACATATGTATCCAGTAGTCCAAGGAATTGGTGGTTTTGTATCAGGTCTTGTAGTAAGCCCAGTTATTTTGGCAATAAGCGGTAAAGCAGCAGAGAAAGGAATGAGTTATTTTCCGCAATTTAAGCCAGACGATAAGCAAGTGACGTACGCTGCAGGCGCCATCGCTGTGGCAACAGCGTTGCTGAGCGTTGTTGACTCTAGCCCATTTATGACAGGCTTTAAGGTAGCAACAATTGCCTGGACCTCTTTTGCTGGAGGATTTACTGGTGTGAGTACTATCCTTGACAAAGTGAAGGCCTTAAACATTAATTTACGAGGCACTCAGGATGAACTACTAAAGGGAAAAGTGGCTGCCGTAGCCGCAGCGACTTTAGTGGGCACGGTTATAGGAATTTGTACATTTGCGTCTTTTCCAGCCTATCCAGCAATTAGCTGCCTATTAGCAGGCTGCGGCACACACCTAATAAGTAAACTTGGTACCTATCACGCTGTTAAAGACAGTTTACCAGAACCGCACCCTGAGTTCTCATAATTCAACTTGAATTATCTTTGAAGTTCTTAAACAAAAGAAACAGGATATGCAGGATCGCAAGCGGCATGATAAGCAGGATGAAAAAAAAAGTATTTTATCTTGCTCATCCTGCCGCTTGCGATCCTGCGTATCCTGTTTTAATGTGCAGGGATGTTTAAAAAAATAATTTTCAATTAGAAATTTGTTGATGTTGAAAATAACGTACATAGCTGGCGCCAGTGGGATCGCTACAGCGTTGGCTAGCGTTCTAAGTCATAGAAACTAAATTTAGGCTCAGAAAGGTCGCGCTATCTCTTATTTAATAGAAACTGGAAAGAGCCTTTTGGCGCCATAAGCTGCTGCTCGATGAGTTTTGGAAAGGCTTGCTGGCGGCGCTGGAGGTCTTCTTTTGTCCAGGGGTAAATTCCCATATCGGTGAGAAATTGGACGCCGGCAATCATGAATTCTGCGCATTCTAAGGGAGTGTCGGTTGTAAAAATGCCTTCTTGAACGCCCTGTGCGATGACCTCGGCATAAAGAGGCGCCTGTTTTGTAAGAATTGTGGCTAGAAGGCGCGTGTGCATAGTGTTATTTCCAGGACTATGTAGTGCATCTACTATATATTTATTGTCTTCGGCAATTTGGCCAGTAGATACTAGGCGCTGCATTTTTTCTAATGCTGTGCCGGGCTTACTTATTGCAAGGCGCATGGCTTCAATATTGTCGTTTGCCATATCTTCAACTACTGCCATAAGAAGCTCATCTTTTGAGGCAAAGTAGTGATAAATGGTGCCTTTTGCAATCTGCAGCTCTTCCATGATGTCTTGCATGGAGGTGCGGTCGTACTCTTGAGTCTGAAAAAGACGGCGTGCTGCCTTGATGATCTCAACTTTACGCTCTGAGGATTTTTTTACAATTCTTGCCATGTACCCATTATAGAGAGACAAAACATAATGTCTATGCTTTTTATGTTGACCGACGGTCGGTCAATATGATATGATGAGTACAGACCATGGAGTTCTATATGTTATTAAAATACTTACTAGTTGCATTAACACTTGTTACATCAATATATGCAGCATCACCGATGCAGCCAAAACAATCTGGAGAAACTATGAAAAATAAACGTGTTCTTATTTCAGGTGCCGGCGTTGCCGGACTTACACTTGCCTACTGGCTAAAACAGCATGGCTTTGGGCCAACTATTGTAGAAAGACATCCTGTTTTGCGCACATGGGGGTATAAACTAGATATTCGAGGCAGTGCCCTTGATGTGTTGAAGCGCATGAATATTCATGATTTAGCAAAATTGGCAAGAACTGACACGCAAGGTGCCACAATGATCGACAGCTTTGGCAATAAAATTGAAAAGATGGACGCCGATATTTGCGGTGGACGTGTGCAAGAAGACTTAGAGCTTCTTCGTAAAGATTTATGTGAGCTTTTATACAGCAAAACAAATGATATTGAATTTCTTTTTGATAATTGCATTACACAGACAACTGAACAAGAAAATGGCATTTTAGTTGAGTTTGAAAAAGGCAAGTCCGCTGTATATGACCTTGTTATTGGTGCCGATGGACTACATTCAGGATTGCGCAAACAGGTCTTTGGTGATGAATCACTATTTTTAAAAGAACTTGGCATGTATGTATCGTACTGCTCAGTTCCAAACTACCTAAATTTAGATAGGTGGGAAATTGAATACCATGCCCCAAAACGCTTTATCATTGTTTACAACGCAAAAGGCGATGATGACTTGATAGCAGGTTTTGCTTTTAACTCTGATTGTATTACTTCTCGTGACCCATATGTTCAAAAAAAATGCATTCGAGACTCATTTTCTCACGTAGGATGGGAGGCAAGCAAGCTTATAGAGCTGATGCAAACATCACCAAATTTTTATTTTGACTGCTGCGCACAAATCCACATGCCATCATGGTCTAAGGGCCGCGTGGCTCTTGTAGGAGATGCCGCCTATGCTGCTTCCCCTGTCTCCGGCCAAGGAACAAGCGTTGCAATTGTCGGAGCCTACATACTAGCTGAAGAGCTTGCCAAAGCCCAAGGCAACTACGAGAAGGCTTATGCCGAGTACGAAAACAAAATGCGCCCCTTTGTAAAGCGCAACCAAAGCCTTGTCGACCTAAGTGTTGCATTGATGACAGAAGATAACTCCTTTATCTCCCATCTAAACCGCCACATGTCATCCCAAAACCAGCAAGACTGGAGCCTACTCGTCAAAGAAATAAACGCAAAACGCATCCACGAGGCTGCCACATCCCTACCCCTGCTATGATAATACAAAGACAATAAACGATAAAAATGATAGAAGGGAGTAGAGGAGTCGGTCTCCCAACTCCTCTACTTAGTAAAAAAATAGATGAACTAAAAATAGAAATAGCCGCCAGTCATTTGCAAAATATCAACAAAAGCGTACAGAATTAAAAGAAGCAAAACAACAACTTGCCACAAAGCAAGCAAAGCTTGATCACATACATAAAATCGAGGCCATAAGTTTAAAGGTAAAGCGCACAGGCTTTGCCCAAGCAGGCTTAAATACAAAAGAATGGCTGCACACCCCAATCCAAACTGCATATACTCTCCAATTTCATTGCAGCCAAATGTCAAGAGCTCGATCTACCAATTGGAATCAACAAAGCATTAATAGATTCTATAATTTAACATTTGAGGGCTCAAAGCCACGAAATTTCGTCCGTTGCAGAAGTAAGGGTAAATGAGATACCATATGTATTTTGGTGAGGAATTTACATTTCAATGGAAATTAATGGCGTTATTGAAATCGCTCCCTACAACCCTAATTGGCCACGTTCTTATGAGGTTGAAGCCGAAAAAATAAAGGGTGCATTAGGTAAAAATTGCGTTACAATCTACCACATAGGCTCTACTTCGGTTCCAGGACTTGCTGCAAAACCCATCATCGACATTATGGTTGTTGTTAAGGACATTTTTGATGTAGATGCCAATCTGCTAGAACTTGAAGATCTAGGGTATATTGCAAAAGGCGAGAATGGCATACCTTTTCGTAGATTCTTTCACAAGGGCATCGATCTTCATACCCACCACATCCACATTTATGAAGAAGGTAGTCCAGAAATTGAACGCTATCTTCACTTTAAGAACTACCTCAAAGCTAATCCTGACGTAAGCCAAGAGTATGAGTCTTTAAAAGTATTTCTGGCCAAGCAGTATCCTCACGATCTTACCGCCTATTCCAATGGCAAGGACGCCTTTATCCACGAAATTGACCAAAAGGCAAACATAAATAAGCTGCACATTGTTGTTGCTTGTAGTGCTCGTGAATGGCAAAGTGTGACAGAATTTCGCCGACAATATAGCCTTCAATCAAAAAAAGAATGTGCACTTGTAAAAGACCATCACAGCCACATCATATTGCTGCAAGGCGCAAACTTCATTGGCTATGCCGATATCTTACTTCCATATCCTGAAATGGCGTTATTAACCATACTCATATTGAAGAGTGGCTACGAAAAATATCGTCAAGAATTTATCAACTTGCTTGAAAGGTGGCTACTTCATCAAGGCCGCCAGTTGGATCAGACAAGCTAAACTCTACAAAACAGGATGAAAAATTTGACTAAATTGGCAGAGGCAAAATGACTGAAATAGCTTTGATACTACCTAATCAGCTTTTTGAAGAGCATCCGGCGCTTATATCTGGTCGCAAAGTAATCATTGCCGAAGAATTCCTCTTTTTTCGTGTGCAGAAGTTTCATAAGCAAAAGATTGTGCTTTTAAGAGCGAGTATGAAAGCCTATGCTGACTTTTTAACCAAGAAAGGGTTTGATGTTACATATATCGACTCTACAGCATTACTTAACCGCGGACAGCTTTTTACTTGGCTTGCAAAAGAGGGTGTGTCGGCTCTACACCTTGCTGACCCTGTTGATGACTGGCTTGAGCAAGATTTGGATGAAGCTACTAAGAAAAATAAATGGGATGTGACTGTTTATAATAGCCCTATGTTTTTGTGTTCTAAAGAAGAGCTGAAAAGCTTTTTTAAGGGTAAGACAAAATATTCTATGGCGCAGTTTTACGCCTACCAACGTAAAAAGTTTGATATTTTGATGGATGGCTCGAGTCCCGTTGGTGGCAAATTTAGTTTTGATGCTGAAAATAGAAAAAAAATCCCTAAAGGTGTAGTGGTTCCTGAGCTCTACCATCCGCACAAAAATGCCTTTTTGGATGAAGCTATAGAATATGTAGAAAATACCTTTCCTGAAGCTATTGGCAATGTACATTCATTTACCTACGCTATAACTTTTACTGAAGCTAAGAGTGCTCTTGATGATTTCATACAAAATAGGCTAATGCTCTTTGGTGATTATGAGGATGCTATTAAGCAAGGCTCTCCTACCCTTTTTCATAGCGTCCTATCGCCCTTGCTTAATATAGGGCTGTTAACACCGGAATATGTGCTGAGTAAGGTACTAAAAGCCAGAAACGTTCCTCTCAACAGCTTAGAGGGGTTTATTCGCCAAATTGTTGGCTGGCGAGAGTTTATGCGAGCTTGCTATATACTTAGAGGCCGAGCGCAAAGAAGCACCAATTACTTCAACCACAACAATCCGCTTCCAAAAGGGTTTTGGGATGCAACAACAGGTGTACAGCCTATTGACGCTACAATTGCTGCAATTTTAGACACAGGCTATTGCCATCACATAGAACGCCTGATGGTGCTTGGTAGCTTTTTGTTACTTACAGAGTGCCACCCTGATGCTATTTATGAATGGTTTATGGGCTATTTTGTAGATTCTTATGATTGGGTAATGGTGCCGAATGTCTATGCTATGAGCCAGTATGCAGAGGGCGGCGGTGTTACAACAAAGCCCTATATATCAGGTGCCAATTACATCCTAAAAATGAGCGACTACAAAAAAGGCGATTGGGTAGAGCTCTGGGATGGGCTGTTCTGGCGTTTTATGGCAAAACACAAAAAACTCTTTGAGGTCAACCCCCGCACAAACATGCTCCTAGGCCAGCTCACATCAAACAAAGAAGTCCTCGATGCCAAAATAACCAAAGCCAACACCTGGTTGTCAGCAAATGTATAAACTCAAAATTTGACGAAAAATAACATATGCATTTTCACTCTCGAAGAGAGTGATGAAAGGTAGCCCAGGTCACTCTAACGAGTGACCTGGGCCTCGAGTTTGGACATTTGCCGAAGGCTTTGGAGTGCGGTAATTTTTTACCGCTCTTAATTTTTGACTACGCACTATATCTTCGATATCCCCCAAAACATACAATAATAGCCCCATACTATGACACAAATGAGTTAAA
>JAJFUY010000044.1 GCA_021372185.1 Chlamydiales bacterium
TGGACCGTGATTCAATCGCCCTCAACCGGGCTCTATTCATGTTTATTCATGTTCCCACCGTTCCCTTCGGTCACGGTGGGCTTCGCTCAATCGCCCTAAAGGGCTCTAAAACAAATACAAAATCGGGTAAGGGCAAGGGCAAGGGAAATTTTTAGCTAAGGGTTACCTTGAATAACCACCCATCAGACTCAGGCAAATCATTTAAAAGCTGGATGTTGGTTAACAACGCATCATTCACACTCAGGATTGTTCCTGAGACAGGAGATGAGATGTCGACTGCGGCTTTGGTAGATTCTATTACACAGGCATCTTGGCCCACTGCCACTGTTTTGCCAACCTTTGGGAGTTCTACGTAGACTATGTCGCCAACTTCTTTAACGGCAGCCTTTGTGATGCCGACAGTGGCAATATTTCCCTCTTTATCTACCCACTCATGGCTCTTTGTATATTCTCGCATCTTAAGTATCCTTATGTGAGGCGCATCTGGGCCCAAAGGCCAGGGCTTGAGTCAATTCTTGAGTGTTCATATGACATGGCAAAGTGCTGGCTTGGGGCGCCTGATCGGTTTATACGGTAGGTAAAGCCTATTTTAGAGCCCTTTTGCGGGTCATAGCCCACAAGAGCATCTTTGGGGATCATAATCTGGGCGGTATACCCTTTTGAGGTTTTTTGTATAGTACACTCTAAAAGTTCTTCCGAGCATAGGGGGTGAGAGTCTTCTGTACGAAAGCGTGTGCACTCGCCACACTGCCTCCCTTCAAAGCGCTCAGGTAAAAAGTAAAACTGATGACAAAAGCGATGTGTGGTTTTGGCAGAGGCTATAGCGCGAGTATCAATAAAGAGCTCAATAGAATCGCCTTGAGCAAAATCTGGGTAGCTTACAACTAAAGCATCTGGATGAGATACCTGAATCTCAAAGACAAGACCTTCCATCTTCCAACCCATAAATACTTTAGCAAAATTCTCTTCACCAAACACCTCTGAGAGAGGCGGCAAAAGACATTTTTTGGCAAACTGCTTTGCATCTATAGCTTGATGGCAGTCGATTTCTTTTGAAAAAAAGAAATCGACTGGTGCCACACCTACTATATCTTCATCATCACTCATTAGGCAGCACTTTCTTGAGCTGGTGTTGCTGCTTTTTGAGTGTTGCTTGAGCCTGTCTCAAAGTTATAGGCACCTTTCTTTTGCATCTCAGCTAAAATGCCACTAGCAAAAACAACTAATGCCTCACGGCCTAGCATCTGGCGCTCTTCTAGCACTTTAGTGCGCACAAGTTCATCAGACGGAAGAAAACCCTTACCAACTACCATAAAGAAGCAAGGGCCGCTATTCTGATAGGCTGTAAGTGGTGACATGCTTTCCATCTCTAAGCTGAACGCTAAATCAGGGTTTACAACATACGATGGGCTTGAGCGAACAAGCTGCTGGCGTGATTTTACAAGCGTAAATTGACCAGGTCCTGCGTCGCTATTTTTTTGTTCATCAGATGAAGCATCCCACTGTTCTGATTTGGCAAGTCTCTCTTTTACTATACCAGACTCTTCTTGCACGTAAGGCAATAAGCTTACAGCTAAAATAGCCTTTTCTCTTGATGCCCAATCAGTAAAGTTTGGCAGTTTGGCTTTAAACACTTCGATCTCATGATCAATCGTGCGAAATAGGTCTTCAAAGTAGTAAAGAGCGATATTTTCTTTTACTTCTTTGTAGGGCTTCCATTCGCCATTGTCTTTTAAGAATAATGCCGGTTCTTTAGAACGGATACGAGGATAGCTAGATTCTAGTGCTTTATTTAAAAGCGCTTCCATCGTGCCATCGTTTTTGGCTTCTTTAAAGCTCAAAATACGCTCTGGGCTTGATCGGTCAAGTAGCTGGATTTGTGCATAGTGCACGCCATCTTGTGATATTTGGGCCAGTTCAGGTGACACTTCAGTAAGAGATGCCTTATCTAAAAGAGCAATAAGTTCTCCAGTATTTTTAAAGCCATCAAACGGAACTTTGCCACCTTGTTCACGGAGAAAAATTTCCATTTCTCTTGATGGAGCTTCCGCCAGAGCTTTCTTGATCAAATCAGGATTGTTACCCACTATCTGTTGACGGCTGTAGGTATCAACCTGTGCGCGTTTTGCCGGCTCTAGGCGATCTAAGAGCTTTAACCGAGCTTCAACGTTAGCATCATCACCTGCAAGCTCAGGATAGCGGCTTTTAAGCGCTGTCCAGTTTTGGTCTTGGACTTGCCATTCCCATGTGCCTTTAATGCCAATTTTAGTCTCAAGCGTCTCTTTATTTACTTGAGCTACCCGTACAACAAATTTACGCTCTACGAGTTCTGGATAGACCTTTTTGACATGCTGTGGGCTTGCAAAAGCAAGAGGCAACGCTAATGGATTTTGCTTTTTATTAGACTCTACAGGTGGGCGTACAGCACTTAGGTACATTGAAAATTCTTCAAGGTCTGTAAGGTCTGTAAAGCGTAAATCTTCTGGCAGCTGGTACAAATCAATATCCACATACTCGTTAAGGTGGTGGAAGAAATCTTTGTAGCTTGCTGTATCTACAAGTACTGAATCTGCATTTTCAAAAAAGAGTGTTCTAAAAAGAAGTACATCAGTCCAGAGCTTTACAGCACGAGTTTGATCCATACCTAAGCGTCTTAGCTGGTCTTGGAAAAAATCACCTACTGTTGCAGCAGTTGTAGCACCTTGCGCTCTTGCTTGACGAAATGCCTCTTCAGCATTACGGTAAAGCGAGCTTAATGCCTCTTCATGCGTAATTTTATAGCCTTTTTGATGAGCAACTCTTGCAGAATTGATAATAAATTGAGCTGACAGTTCTACAAATTGACGACCAAACCAGTCTTGGATGCTGTGGTAGCCAAATAGTGATAGGTCATGTTGTGCCAAACTTGGATCTTGTGGCAGCCACTTATGTGTAGATTCTTGGTAGCGTAAAAACTGGCGCAAGTATGGCGCCGGAAAGTTTCTTTCTGCCACAAAAAGGTTTACACGAGCATTAAAGGCATCTTTTGACTTGGCATTTGCACTCACTCTTAACAAGTCAAAGTTTGATTTTACATCAGGTGCATAGTATGTCCATATTTGCTCTGATGTTAAAAATGGTGCTCTTGGATGAGTGTAGGGTTTATAGCGTTTTTCTCGGTCAAGACGTGTTTGTAGCTCAGGAGCCATTTCAGCTAGATACGGCACTCCAATAACTTGAGCTAAACCGCTTTCTAATATATCTCCGGCTAATACGCCATCATTTAACGCGTTGCCAGCACCACCTGAAAAGAGGTAGTCGTGTGAATCTGAAGTTAAAAAAGCCACCATGTCAGTAACTTCTGAACGGCGAACTTTCGAGCCGTCAAGTGCTGTAAAGGCTACTCTATCATCTTGTTCTTTCCCTGCAAAGGCCTGGAATGTCCCAAAGAAGGAAAATGAAATGACAATCACTACAGTAATGACGATAAAAAGACCGCGTTGGTATCGACGAAAAAAATCTAACATAGTAATCCCTGTTTTTGAAGCAGTGAAATACTAGCAATTCTCACGGTTTTATCAAAGGAAATTTGTTGAGAAAAAAGAAAGGGCAAGCAGCACGAATGCTGCTTGCCCTATTCTTCAGAGTGAGAAAGATTCTACTCTACTCGCCACATGAAGCTGTTACTACACCAGTAGTTGTCTGGCAAGGTGCTCCTGGAGTGCAGGAAGTAACCGTTGGCGGACAAGTTGCCGGATCAAAACAGTAGCTTACTAATGGAGCCACTGTTGCACCTGTTACTGTTCCACCGTTGTTCACAAATGAACAGCCGGTAACTGGGTCATACTGGAAGTATGAACCAACTGGACCAATAAAGTTTCCACAGAAGAATGTGTTGAAGAAGCCAGTGAGGAACAGGCTGTTGCACTGTGGTCCTACGCCTTCTACACCATTTGAGTAATCCCATAGGTTTGTACCAGTTACGGTTACATCGCCTAGGATTTCGCACGCTGAGATATAACCATAGTAGTGAACGTTCACGCTATTATCAAAGCGTGTTCTTTCAGCTACAACAAGGTCACTATTTGGCGCAAACACATTGCTGTGGATACGTGTTTTGTACAAGTAGAGCATAGCAACGCCGTTTACATTAAGGTCGCCATACACTTCAGCATTAAGGTGAAGCTCAGCAGGAAGGCAAGTTGCACCCTGGTAGATCACCTGAGATGCTGTGCAAAGATCACAGTCGTTAGCAAAGCATAGAGCTGGATCTAGTGGTCCAACAATAGCGGCTTCATTAACCTGTTTCTTGCCAAGGCCTAAGAAGTCCATAAAGCCTTTTGTGACTTTCTTTTTGCCTTTAACTTTAGCGCCGGCTTTAGCAAATTTAACTTTGGCATTTTTCTTTTTGCCATTGTCTTTTTTGTGAGCTTTTGCTTTTTTGTCAGCTTTCTCGTTTTTCACTACAGCATTTTTCACAGATGCTTGTTGCATTGTGCCGTTTACTTTTTTGCCGTTAACATAGGCTACACTTGAGCTAAAGCCACTTGGGTAGTCGCCACGATCAAAGTTTTTAGTGTCTGAGCTATGGCTTGAAGATGAACTTCCTGAGCTATTGCGATGGTATCTGGTTTCTGATTCATGCTGGTGGCCGCGGTCTTTACCTACATGCTGCTTCACAGAATCATGAACTGCCCAAATGCTTCCAGAATCAGTGTACAGAACATCTGTAGCTGAATGCTTTCTACGGGTACTTGACTCACCATGGCGAGTTACGTCGCTAGATTTGCCTTTAAACTCCCATGAGCTATTAGAAGCTTTGTTTGTAGATGAGTGCCATTTTGTCATATCGCCATCGCTGTGGATACGTACGCCATCACTTGAATGGTGACGGTAGTGTACGCCATCTGAGCTATGTGAAGATGAATCCGATGTTTCATAAGATGCTGAGCATGAATCATCTCCGCACGCACTTGCTGTTATGTTCACACTTCCGCTAATGCGGAATTTGTTCGCATAGCTTTGGTACGGTGTAATCGCATCAGCTAGGGTGTTCAATGTTGTGATTGTAAGTGTTGGGCGAACGCCGCTATTTACATCACACACTGTTGGTGCCCAGTTAATACTTACACGTGAATCATCACCTTCTGGCTGACATGCACATGAGCTAAAGTCGCCTAAAGATACAGGACCTAGACCAATTAGATTGATTTTTGTTGGACCTGCGATGCTAATAACTGAATCTTCATCACTATCGCCAAGGTTGTAGCAACCAGCAGCAATTAGAATGTTAATTGTGCGGCAATTTTTGCAGCTTGTGCAATTTACAAAGCGAGCTTTATCAACTGCGCGTTGGATAGATGCAAAAGGAGCGCTAATAGATCCTGTTTGATCGTGAGCAGAAAGTTGTGTGCAAGTATCTACAAAGATATCACAGCAAAGTGGGTTTACATCTGACGCTTTTCCATCTTTTCCGTCTCTTCCGTTGCGTCCTGCTTCGCCTTTTTCACCACGAGGTCCGCGCTCGCCGCAATGGCCGCGCTCGCCACGGTGGCCTCTTTCGCCTTGTGGACCTTGTGGGCCTTGTGCGCCTTGTGCGCCTGTATCACCTTTTTGGCCTTTTGGACCTGGAATACATTGTTCACCTTGTGGGCCTTGTGGGCCTGTATCGCCTTGTGGGCCTTGTGCACCTTGTGCACCTGGAATACCTTGTATACCTTGAATACCTTGTAAACCCTGTAGACCTTGAAGACCACGGCATCCGCACTTACCACGACGGCCTCTTGGACCGCGATTGTGATCACTTCCTTTGTCTTTTGACACAAGGCCAGGACTGTCTAAAGAAAAGTCCAGTAGATTTGCATTTGCAGCACCTACTGTACTAGCACATAGCTGCAAACATGCAGCCATGAATGTAGCTGTACAGAATTGTCTTATCATAAATTTCCTCCGATTTACTTATACATTAAAGAACCCAACACTTGGGCCAATAAAAAAAACTCATTGCAATTCCTTAACGTATTTGTAAAACGAAAATGTGTCAACATAAAAATACTTTTCGTTGACACTCAAAAATTGACATGGCTCAGAGGCCATAAAAGCGCCTCAAGACATACTCTAAAATTGTATTTTACTGACCTAGAATTTTTTGCAAATGCTGCTGCAAGCTAGCTTTAAGAAGGGGTCGGAATGTAGCTGAAATGTCATCTTTTTGAGCAAACAAACTTCCTGTAAACCTTTTTAGTTTTGGAAGAATGATGTCACTATCTATCAAATTACCCTCAATCTTTGCCCATGAAGGCATGGTCAAAAATAATGAGCATTGATGAATCATGCAGCGCTTATTTTTGCGCTGAGCCGCTCCCCCTACTTTTTTGGAGCCTAGTAAAATATCGTAGTGGGTGGGATTTGCCATACACAACTCATCTATAACGCCATGGATACTTGCACTCTGGAGTAGCAGGTTACAATCTGGAAGTATAACTCGTATAGCATCAACCACTTGTGAATTTATCATTTTATATCGTTCTACGGCCGTCAAATTCACCAAAGAACATGTAAGCGGCAGCGCAAGCGTAAAAGAAAAGTCATTTTCATGAAAAATAAGGCCACCGCCGGTTGGGCGACGCGCGATATTTTGAGGAAGGGTTCTTAGCCAAGAGTCAGGCTTAATAAAGTAGCCATAGGTTATAGCGTCGCTCGACCACTCATAAAATCTCAAAAAAGGATGGGTGACACCCTCTTCAAGAAGATCAGTATCAAACTGCATATGCTCTTGCGCAGTTTTTTTGCCGCTATCTAGTAGTATAAGTTTATCGCACAAGGATCTGGTGCCATTCTTCTTTTAGTCTGTCGCCAAAAACGTAGCCATGCTTTTTTAATTCATGAGTATGCGGATCATTTGGCTGCAACACATACATAGCTCGCTCTTCTGCCCAGCCTATTACTAAATAGCGCGTGTCAGCCTGCAAGGGAAGAGTGTCGGCATCGGCTGTTGGATCGGCAAAGATGGCATGAACTTCTTGCCCATCTAAACTGAGGTAGAGTAAACCAACAAGCCCTGAAATGCAAAGATCCTGACTTACCAAGCCCGTTTCAATAGGTGGGCATAAAATCTGATCAAAGCCAAAGCGTAAAAAAGTTTTATGTGTAAGCTGAGAGGCAAGTTTTGCAAGCCGAGTCATATGCGTGATGGCTTTTACAGGCTTTATAGTGTGTGAGAGATCTCTTGCTTGTACATGCACCTTCTTTAAAGCATCAACGAGCGACTTATGCTCTACATCAGATAGCAGACCATCAAATTCGATGTAGTGATTTTGCTCAAAAAAGAAATGCTGTTCGCGGCTTATACTATATTTCATATTCATCTTGTGGGTAACAAAAGAGTATTGTACCCTTAACCACTATGAAATTCCAAGAGCTTTTTTCACATATATCGGATATTGAAACACGTTTAGGGTATACTTTTACTCAAAAAGAACTACTCGTACGGGCATTTGTTCACAGATCTTTCTTAAACGAAAATAAAGATATCCCCTGCTTTGACAATGAACGCCTTGAATTCTTGGGAGACTCAGTATTAAATTTTTTAGTTGCTGAATACTTATATAGAACGCTTCCAAATGAACCAGAAGGTAAACTCTCTTCCCTCCGTTCTAATGCCGTATCAAGCACCGCCTGCACACGCTATTTTGAGCAGCTGAATCTTCAAGAGTTTATGCTAGTAGGCCGAGGCGAAGAAATCCAGGCCGGAAAAGGCGGCAGAAGCTCAATTGTGGCCGATATGTTTGAAGCATTGCTTGGAGCTATATTCCTAGATGGTGGCACAGACAAAACGCGTGCTTTTTTTATGGGCCACTT
>JAJFUY010000049.1 GCA_021372185.1 Chlamydiales bacterium
TATACCAGGCGATGTGACCACAAAGTCAAAATCTTGAATACCTTTTGAGGCATCTTCACTTGTTATGATAGTCAAAAAATCGGGTTTTGAGACTAGCTTGTCGTCAATTCCCACTACGTCATAGCCCATTTTTTGTAAAAAATGGGCCGCAGAAATGCCACTTTTACCTAATCCCAATACTGCTACTTTTTTCATACAACCCTTACTGGAATTTGATGGAAGCAAGTCCAATTAAGCTTAATAACAGCCCAATAATCCAAAAGCGGATGACTACTTTAGATTCTGGCCAGCCTTTATATTCAAAGTGGTGGTGTAATGGTGCACATAAAAAGATGCGTTTTTTATCACGTAGCTTATAGCTTGTTACCTGCATAATAACAGACAGTGCCTCTACAACAAAGATGGCGCCCACAAGCCCTAAGAAAAACTCGCGCTTAATGAGCACTGCAGTAACGCCGAGCAACCCGCCAAGCGTAAGTGAGCCAATATCGCCCATAAAAAGCTGTGCAGGGTGGCAGTTAAACCATAAAAAGCCTAAACAGGCACCGCAAATGGCTGCCATGTAGATGGCTATCTCTCCGCTCCCCTCCACATACAGTATGTTGAGGTAATGCGCTAAATCTTGGTTGTTCGCCAAAAAGGCAAACATGCCTAAAGCTCCTGCTACAAACATGCAAAGCCCCGTTGCTAAGCCATCAAGGCCATCTGTTAAGTTTACCGCATTAGAGGAGCCCACAATAACAAAGGCATAAAAGCCCCACATAAAAAGCAGGCCGATACCAGAAAAAATATAGATAGGCTCTTTAAAAAATGGCACGTAGAGGCGGCTTGAGTAGTCTTTTAAAGTAAGTGTTTGGCTCAGTTTAACATCAGAAAAGAACTCTTTTACAACAGGTGGGTCAAACCAGCTTCCCATCTCAAGGCCTGTAGACACTGACGGCATCTGTAAGTAGGCCGCCACTAGTAGCGCCCATACAAGCTGCACTCCTAGCTTCTTTTTGGCACTTAAACCCTTGGGGTTTTTGTAGTAAAGCTTTAAAAAGTCATCATAACCACCAAGTAATCCGAGAACAATGGTGGTACTAAACAAAATAAGCGTAAACGTATTTCTAAGATCCATCCACAAAACAAGCGATAAGAGCATCGAGGCTATCATCAAAATACCGCCCATAGTTGGTGTATTTTTTTTACTCTTATGTAGATCGCCAAGCAAAAAGCCATCAGCTTCGCGGATAGGCTGGCCAATTTTAAGCTCATAGAGCTTACGGATAAAGTAAGGCCCTGCAAGTAAACAAAAAAGCAGGCTTGTAAGCGCTGCAAGAATCACCCTTGTAGACGTATAGCCAAATACAGCCGGTACATGCCAGCCTAAGTCAGTTCGTAAAAATTCAGTTAGCCAGTAGATCATGCTATATCCTTCTTAAAATGCATCCAAAACGCGCCATAACCCATTTGATCTTGATCCTTTAAGTAACACAAGATCATCATCTTGAAGTTCATCTTTTAATGTAACAACAAGACTTGAAAAATCTGTAAACCAACGACAATACCTGTTTGCCTCTTTACATACAGATACAATTGGTGCGCACTCTTCACCTAAACAATAAATTCTATCCACGCACTCAATAGCATGCTCACCTACTGCCTGATGACAGCCTACAGAAAACTGCCCAAGCTCGCGCATTTGGCCAATTACTGCAATTTTGCGCTTTTGGCTCCCAGTAGCTTTGATAAAACTAAGCGCCGCTTTTAATGAAGGCTCAGCTGCGTTGTAAGAGTCGTTGATAAAGGTAATATTTGCCTTAACAACAGGCTCTAGGCGCTTTTCTGGCATCTGTATGTGCTGTAGGGCGTTGCCAATTTCAACAGCCTCCATTTTACAACATGATGCCATGGCACATGCTGCAAGGAGGTTTAAATACACGTGAGGTGCTGGCAGATATGTGTAGGGAAGCATTTGCCCATTAAAACGCAGAAAGTTAGGCGTTACTTCCAAGTAAAAATCAGCTGTAGGATCTTGCATAGAATATGTCAACACAGTACCGTGAGCTAATTTTTGCAACAAACTACTACATTCTGAATCTTTATTAATGAGTGTTGTTTGTGTAACAGGATGAGAAAAAATTTCGGCTTTTGCATGCGCTATCGCCTCAATAGAAGCAAAGTTCATAGCATGCACAAGTGCTATTGATGTAATAAGCGCCATATTAGGCGGCACAATATCTACAAGGCGTTTTATGTGGCCGGCCTCTGTCATGCCCATCTCAACCACAATATACTCTTCATCCCCTACAACATTGTTTAGAAGGGATGCAGACATGCCAACTTGTGAATTTTGATTACCGCTTGTACTGGCTGTCTTATACTTACTTTTGAGCAGGGAATAAAGAAATTCTTTTGTGGTCGTTTTACCCAGTGAACCCGTCACAGCAACCACCTGGGCTTCTGTTCTTGCAATATGCCACTTGGCAATAGCCTGCAGGGCAATAAGTGGGTCTTTCACCTTGATTAATCGCGGGTCAGATGAAGCATAATCATCCCTTACAAGGGCAGCACAAGCACCATTATTAAAGGCCTGTTCTAAAAAATCATGACCATCAACCTGCGCACCCTTTAAAGCCACAAAAAGCTTACCAGGACACGCTTCTCGGCTATCTGTTACCACGCCAGCAATAGGTTCATGCCCCTCACATAGTGGTTGGCAATGAAGAAGTGTGCAAATTTCGTGAAGAGTAGGCCGAGCCATGTATACACCCTTAGCTAATAGAAAATCCGACCTCTTATATCACGAACGACTACCTCTTGAAAATGATGAAATGCTCTCTAGACAATAAATCATTTTTCCACTTGTGATAAATGCTCAGTTCATTATAAACTGTCTAGCGGTGGCATGGCCAAGTGGTAAGGCAGAAGCCTGCAAAGCTTTTACCCCCAGTTCGAATCTGGGTGCCACCTATGTTATATCTCGTAGCAACTCCTATCGGAAATCTAGAAGATATCAGCTTTCGAGCGCTTGAAACTCTCAAGCGCGTCGACTACATCCTGGCTGAAGATACTCGTCATAGCCTAAAGCTTTTAAGCCACTACGAAATTCAAAAATCTCTTCATTCCCTTCACCAGCATAACGAACAGCAAAAACTAGATAAAGTGCTGCAAGATTTAGCAAACGGCAAAGAAATTGCCCTCATATCAGATGCCGGCACTCCCCTCATTTCAGATCCTGGCTTTCCACTAGTTAAAGCCTGCCGTGAGCAGTCAATTCCTGTTACAGCAATACCAGGAGCCTCAAGTGTGCTTGTGGCATTAAGTTTGTCAGGATTCGAGCCTACACCTTTTCAGTTTGTTGGCTTTTTGCCAAGAAAACTAGGTGAGCTAACAGCCAGACTAGAAGCCATTCTAGCCTATGAAGGTACTACCATTTGCTATGAATCACCAGAACGCCTCACAGATACGCTTACAGCCCTAGCCGAATGTAACCCTGACTGTAATGTGGCCATTGCTCGCGAGCTCACTAAGCGCTTTGAGAGTGTTATAAGCGGCACAAGCCAACACATGCTTGCTCAGCAAAAGGCAACTCCGGCTTTAGGCGAAATTGTTGTGTTGATTGAAGGCTGCAAAGCAAGCGGTGAGTCCTCAATATTTTCAAAAGAACTATTACAAGCACTTGTTGCTGACGTTGCCCAAGAGTGTTCTACAAAAGATGCTATTGTTAAAGTAGCCAATCAACTGAACCTTCCCAAACGCACAGTTTACAATGCGATTCACCAATCTAGCAGTTAATGCATTCGGCTGCTAAAACCTTGCATAATTACCACTGTTTACGGTAGAGTATACACTTCAACTATAAGGAGACCCCCATGGCAAACACCCCTAAAGAAATTATTTTTGACGAAGAAGCACGCCAAAAACTTCTATCTGGAATTAAACAACTCGCTGACGTAGTTGCCTTCACACTTGGGCCTAAAGGCCGAAACGTAGGTCTTGAAAAGGCATGGGGCGCCCCAACAATCACTAACGACGGCTCCAGCATTGTAAAAGACGTAGAGCTTAAAGACCTCTTTGAAAATATGGGCGTATCTATTGCCAAAGAAGTTGTACAAAAAATTAAAGAAAAATGCGGCGACGGTACTACTACAGGCACACTACTGCTACGTGCGCTCGTTGACAATGGCATTCGCTATATTTCTAGTGGTGCTAGCCCCATCGGTTTAAAGCGTGGTATGGAAAAGGCACTTGAAGCTATCTTAAAGTCCGTAGAAAAGATGGCAATCCCTGTAAAAGACGCAAAAGATATTTTTAATATTGCGAAAGTATCAGCATCAGGCAACGAAGAAATTGGCAAAACAATTAGCGAAGCCCTAGAAAAAGTGGGCCGCAACGGCGTTATCACTATTGAAGAAGCCAAGGGCACTGACACCCAAATAGAAATCGTTGAAGGCATGCAGTTTGATAGAGGCTATTTAAGCTCCTATTTTTGCTCTAACCAAGAAAAAATGACCGTTGAGCAGTCAAAGCCTCTCATCTTCTTAGTCGACAAAAAAATTACCACCATCCACGAAATTCTCCCAATATTACAGCACGTAGCAACAACAGGAAGAGAGCTTTTAATCATTGCTGAAGACCTAGATGGTGATGCGCTTACAACACTTGTGATCAACAGACTAAAAGGCGTGCTTAAAGTAGCTGCTGTGAAAGCCCCAGGCTTTGGTGACCGTCGTAAGGCGATGATGCAAGATATTGCAGCCTTGACAGGTGCAACGCTCATCACGGACGATGCTGGCTTTTCTATGAAAGAAGTAGATGCGTCGTTCCTAGGCTCTGCTGATAAAGTGGTTATCACAAAAGATCACACCACTATTATCAACGGCGCCGGCGATAAGAAAAAAATTGAAGAGCGTGTAAAGCAAATTGATGCTGAAATGAAAAACTCATCATCTAGCTACGACAAAGAAAAGCTAGAAGAGCGCCGAGCAAAGCTTAGCGGCGGCGTAGCCGTAATCCGCGTAGGAGCTGCTACAGAACCAGAACTTAAACACAAAAAACAAGCCTTTGAAGATAGCCTAAACTCAACAAAAGCCGCTATTGAAGAAGGAATTGTTCCAGGTGGCGGTGTAGCCCTACTACGTGCATCAAAAGCCCTAAGCGAGCTATCACTAGAAGGCGATGAACTACTTGGCGCAAAACTGTTTAGCACAGCCTGTGAGACCCCTCTTCGCCAAATTGCAATAAATGCAGGATGCGATGGCTCTGTAATACTTGGTGAAGTGCTAAAAGGCTCAAACAACATAGGCTTTAACGCCCTGACAGAACAGGTAGAAGACCTCATGAAGGCAGGCGTCATTGACCCTGCTAAAGTCATCAAAAACGTGCTCATCTTTGCAACATCTGCTGCCGGCATAGTCCTCATCTCAGAGGCCCTCATCGCCGACGCCAAAGAAGAACCAGAAGCTTAAAAAATCACTCTCGAATGAGAGTGATGGAAGATAGCCCAGGTCGACTTTAGTCGCCCTGGGAATACCTATCAAACCAACATTGCACTCTCGAAGAGAGTGCCTCGAGTTTGGACATTTGAATTACAATACCATAACTACTAGCGAAGCTTCTGGAGTGCGGTAATTTTTTACCGCTCTTAATTTTCGACCACACACCGATTTAACAATAACTTCCACA
>JAJFUY010000050.1 GCA_021372185.1 Chlamydiales bacterium
TAGCAAAGGGCCCGGGGCTTATAGGCGCGCTTTTAATTGGCATGCACTTTGCTAAATCTTTAGCCTTTAGCCGTAACATTCCTCTTATTGGCGTAAATCATATAGAAGCGCATCTATATGCAGCTGTGATGACTCAAAGCTCCCCGCAATTTCCCGCACTTGGTGTTGTCGTCTCTGGGGGGCATACAAGCCTTGTAGCTATGCATGATATTGGTAACTACTCGCTTATTGGCGAAACTATTGATGATGCTATTGGTGAATCTTTTGATAAAGTTGCCAGAATGCTGTCTTTACCTTACCCTGGAGGCCCTTATGTTGAAAAAGCGGCTCTAAAAGGTGACCCTAAACGCTTTTGCTTTAAGCCAGGACGCGTAAAAGCTAGCCCCTTAGATTTTTCATTTAGCGGCATCAAAACAGCCGTTCTCTACACAATACGCGATATGCCCAAACCTCTATCAGAACAAGATATTTCTGATATTTGTGCAGCATTTCAAATAGCCGTCTGCCACGATGTGCAAAAGAAAATGGCTCTTGCCATACAGCAGGGCAATTTCAAGGCCATATATATTGGCGGCGGGGTTACTCGTAACATGTATTTAAGAGGCGTGTTAACACAAAATCTCGCTCTTCCAATATACTGGCCGCAAGATGATTTATGCCTCGACAATGCTGCTATGATAGCCGGCCTTGGCTTTCATAAACCAAGCCAAATGTCTTATGATCTTGACCCAGAAACAAGAATTCCCTTTTATCGCGCCAAAAGCACTTGATTTAAAATCATTTTTTTGCCAAAAGAAAAAAAACCCAAATTGTCGGAGTTATTCATGGCAAACCGCGATATTATCTTTAGCATAATCGTATTAGCAGCTATCGGCTGGCTACTTTTTGAAAACTACAGCAGAAGCTCAAAGCCTGATGTGAAGCCAGTTCCTGTTGAAACTGTGAAGCCAATTGCGAAATAAAAGAGCATTTGCTACATTCCTCGTTTTACCAAGAGTATAGTAACATGAAACACCACTCACGTAAGACGCTCGGAATTATCATTGGATGCCTTGTTATCATTGGGGCCGTTCTTTGCATTTTTCTAGCTGGCCTTACGTCACGAGCAGCAAAGGACACCCCAACTACTATGACAACAGACAAATCAGCTCTACAGACAACGCCGTCTGGCCTTCGCTATCAAGTGATTAAAGCTGCCCCAAAAGACGCTATCAAGCCAAAAGCTGGCCAAAAAGTGTTTGTTCAGTACACAGGATGGCTCTCAGATAATGACCAACCAGGCCAAAAATTTGACTCTAGCTACGATAGGTCTGAGCCTTTTGTCTTTGTACTCGGTCGCAACCAAGTTATTAAAGGCTGGGATGAGTCTCTTGCAGACATGAAAGTGGGCGAAAAGCGCCGAGTGATTATTCCTCCAGCACTTGCCTATGGCAAACAAGCTATTGGAAGAATAATCCCAGCAAATTCAACACTTATCTTTGATATTGAACTTGAAAATGTTCAATAATTAGTAGATTTTAGCACATCAAGATGTGATGCCATAACAGTTGGCGCATGAAAAAGCGGCATAAGTTTTATGTCAACTTTTTCATCAAAGCAGTAAGCGGCACCTTTTGTAGAATCGACTGCCATACTAAGCAGACCGCCCGGTAATAAATAAAAGATTGACACGCCAGAAAGCGCTCGTTCCATGGGTTGAGTATGTACATGATACCCTTCCTTAGAAAGCGTAATCACATGGTCTTGAGCGCGGATAAGGCGTACTGTTGTGGGCGTTATCCCAGCTTCCACCCCATTTACACAAATTTCCGCCCCTTCAGGATCGGTAATTATCGTTATTTCTTGATCATGACCATTAATAAGTGTCGCACAACTAGAAAACATCAAGCAAATCAACAAAATAACTAAACGCATAATATCTCCTTAGTAAGCAACAATTATATACTCTTTCCTTTATTAAAGTCAATTATTAACATTGCAGGGCCGGATTGCTGGGCCGGGCCTGCGTAACTTTACGTAACTTCCAAGCTTTTATTTTATTAAAAACATGTCTTACAA
>JAJFUY010000053.1 GCA_021372185.1 Chlamydiales bacterium
TAGTGGCAACGCTTGTTGTGGCATCTTCAGAAATATCTGCGGCACAAAATGTTTTAGCTTTAAATACAAAAGTCGAGCTTTATGCTGTGCTACATCAACAGGAAATGCGCTCATTTTTTTGTAACATAGCTCGTCTACATAGCTTTTCCAAGTTCTACCAACCAATCTGCAAGTAAGCAAATTATCTTGGCTATATTCGACAAACATCCTTACAATTTCATTGACAGAACCAACACTCATCAACTAACCCTAAATTAACTCATTAAAAAAGGAATAGTTTATAGCATCCTCAAATAAAATTCCACCTCAAAATTATTTCTATTTAAATTCCTAACGAACGGAGTTGTAGCCGTGCGGGACTCCTTCTTTGGAGAGCACTATTTGCCAGAGTTGGATTTCGCGGGCTCTGAAGCTGCCGGCACATGATAATAGGTAGTAGTTCCACATGCGGTAGAATCTGTCACTATATTTGCCTTTAAGCTTGGGCCAGGCTTTGTCAAAGTTTTCACACCATGCCATGAGGGTGGTGTCGTAGTAGGCGCCAAAATTGTGCCAGTCTTCCATGATAAACTTGCCCTCTAGTGCGTTGCCAATTTGGGCAATTGATGGGAGGTTACCGTTAGGGAAAATGTACTTATGGATCCATTCATCTGTTACAAGGTTTGAGGTGTTGCTGCCAATAGTGTGGAGCAAAAAGAGACCATTTGGTTTTAAGCTTCTATGTGCTACATCCATAAACTCATCAAAGTTTTTCTTGCCTACGTGTTCAAACATACCGATAGAAAGTACTCTATCAAATGTACCCTGCACATCGCGGTAGTCTTTTACTAAAATTTCTACAGGGAGGCCCGAACACACCTTACGGCCATATTCTGCCTGATTTTCTGATAGCGTTACACCAACGCAAGATACCTTATAGTGTTCTGCTGCATACTTTTCAAAGCCGCCCCAGCCGCAGCCTATATCTAGCAAAGTCATTCCAGGTTCTAGCTTTAATTTTTTGCAGATAAGGTCAAATTTGGCCTCTTGGGCTTGTGTGAGCGTATCAACATCCTTCCAGTAGGCGCAGCTATATACCATAAGAGGGTCTAGCATCTGTTTATAAAGGTCATTACCTAACTGGTAGTGCTCGTCAATTACTTGTTTTGAGCCAATTTTATCTTGGAGATTGCCTAAATAGGCCTTGAGCATTGTCCAGCGCATCTCCCAAGTAGGAGAAAAATCTTCATCAAGATTTGCTTTTAGCAGGTGTTCAATACACTCATCAATATGCTGACAGTCCCACCAGCCATCCATATATGACTCGCCAAGTGCAAGCGATCCTCCAGCTAAGAGGCGCTCATAAAGGCGATCATTATGCACTTGAATGTCCCATCCACGCTTGCCATCAATCTGTATATCGGCGCGAGAAAAAAGAGTGGTTACCTGCTTCTTTGCATCTTCTGAGGTACTTGTACAGGCGGTTATAACTCCTAAAGCGACAAAAGCTATAAAAATAAATTTACGCATTTTAAATCTCATTTTGTAATGTACGTAACCTACATTATTTCTCATTTTTTGCAAAAATCATTTTCCGTGAATACCATCACCATCTTTCATTTGCTCACGTATATGCGTAAACTGTACTAA
>JAJFUY010000082.1 GCA_021372185.1 Chlamydiales bacterium
AGAAAGTAATCTCTATCAAAAAATTAAAATGAATAATTGGCCTCACGCCCCAGCACACCTTCTGCAAGAGGTTGGTATCTACATGGTAACATGTGGGACATATCTCAAAGTTCATCATTTTCGCTCTGAAGAGCGCCGAAAGATGCTCCACGATGCACTTCTCGCTAATCTGAAGGAAGCCGGGTGGACACTGCATGCCTGGGCAGTATTATCTAACCACTACCACTTTGTAGCACAATCGCCTAAAGACCCCAAAACACTTAAAGGGTGCCTGCAACGACTTCATCGTTACACAGCAATCAAGATAAATGCTGAGGATAAGACTGTTGGAAGAAAGGTCTGGCACGAATATTGGGACACGCACATCACCCATCATACTTCCTATCTAGCACGGCTTCATTATGTGCATAAAAATCCTGTACGTCATGGACTATGCTTAGAGGCTTCTTTGTACCCATGGTGTTCCGCAGCGGATTTTGAACTGTACGCAGAGAACTCCTTCGTGAAGTCTATTTACAGCTTCAAAATCGACAACCTCAACATCTATGACGACTTTGACTAAAAGTTCTGGAGTGCGGTAATTCTTTACCGCTCTTAATTTTCGACCACACGCCGACTTAAGAATAACTACACCAGCTTACACGAACGTTCAATACTTTGGGTATGTTTTGGAGGCTATCGAAGATATAGTGTGTGGTCGAAAATTAAGAGCGGTAAAGAATTACCGCACTCCAAAGCCTTCGGCAAATGTCCAAACTCGAGGGTGAGGTCGCTAAAGCGACCGCACTAAAAACTTGCTAAAGCAAGTCACTCCAGAATGCATCGCAAAGGATATTTTTGTTAGCTTCGCCGGGATAGGATTGTGCGGGGAACCCCCATCGTTATTTTGATTCAGATTGCAAAATCAGCAGTCAAGACAGTACCAACTCCAGCAAGCCTAATATTATCGATTATGCAATGACCATCATTACCTATTTTCACTCGAATTTGCCAAACTCCACCCCCACTCATTCCTGCAAAATCCTGAGGTAATCTATCCGCGAAGGGACTTATGGATGTTTCGATCACATCTGCTCGGTCATCTTTAAATTGATCAATCACTTTGCTTAAAATAATATCCCTAATTTTACACTCTCCTCCCCCATGATAAACTCCTGCATTAGAAAACTCTCTGATATCATCTTGTTGATTATGTAAGACCCCTTCCCGAGGCACTCCTACAATAGCCCAAGACCAATCCTGCGAGTGCGCTGGAGACCAATAATCTGCGGGGGAATTTTCATATTCACTTCGAAGTATAGCTAAATTAACAGGTTTTTTCTGCCAACTTTTTAAAATCTTTTCGAAAATCTCTTCTTCAATTTGTAGTAGACATATATCTAGCGTTTCATCTTTCCATCTATTATTTTTTCTAAATCACAACCTTTCAGGGAATATGGGCCTTGTAGGATAAGTCCGCACACAAGTTATCTCTCGGCTTGAGGCTCCTCCAACCTCTAGATCATTACACCATCCGGCATACCCATGCGTGTCATACGATTCAAAATAGTTGCCTTACACTTTAACTCAACCTCTTGACTGTCAGAGCGTTTACTAAATAACTTGCCACCAAAAGCTCCCTTAAATCGTGAATAACTTGTTTCCACCAAGGATCTTTGATGGTAGCCCCTCAATATTTTCCACAGCTTTCTTGCCTCATCGCCACCTCCCACCCCCCCGATTTCAGAGATTGCCTCATTTCGCCTTTTCTCCCATCGAGTGTTTCCTGCCCAACGAACAGCTCCTCGCCGAGGCGGAGTCAAGAGGTCTATGCCCATATTATCGGCAGCTGCATAGCAATTTGCTGTATCGTACGCTCCATCACCGGCTGCACGCTCTACTGATCGAGGCGCTTTCTTGATTAGCTTTGGCAACACTTCACAGTCCGTCTCTTCAAGCTCTGTGGCTTCTGCGAGGATTATCTCTTGACTCTTCGGACAGATCGCAATATGAAATTTTTCTAGCGCCTGCGTTTTTGCTTGCCGTGTTGCCGAACCTTCCATTCTCCCTCGCCGTATACCTTAAAGCCGGATGAGTCGAAGACGAGATCCTTTGGTCTTTTTGTGGATAAGGTTTTGAAATGCTTGCCCAGTTGCCGCGCACGCTCGGCAACTGTTGTAAAATGAGGTAAAGGCAACGAGAGGCTCATCATAGAAAAAATGCTAAGCATAAACCCGATAAGTTGACGATATGGCTGATGCAAC
The DNA here is from genome assembly GCA_021372185.1 of Chlamydiales bacterium. Classification (GTDB taxonomy): domain Bacteria; phylum Chlamydiota; class Chlamydiia; order Chlamydiales; family FEN-1388; genus SZAS-7. Next base: position 2,244 of record JAJFUY010000082.1, read on the forward strand.
ACTATTTTAATGGCCATCATACACAGTATGGCGTCATCGGAATATTGTCTGGGCGCCCCAATGAAGCGAGGATCTTTCTGAGCCTTCCATTTTTTGAGAGCATTTTGATCGACCCAGAGAAAAAGGTTGCCACGATTTTGCAGAGATGTGTTATATTTAGACCAGTTCCGTACTTTGTATTGGGACATTGTAAGCCTTGTTTTGTGTCAGAAGCAAGCGAGCTTACAATTTTTCCTTTCCTTAATCAATAAAAAATTCAGTTGGTCCAACTTTTAGAGAGACTTATCCTACAAGGCTCTCATTGTTTAAAATTTTACTTTCAAAAACAACTTACCAGAAAAATAACTTATACTATATGCATAAAAAATCAATTGATATTTATTAGTTCATTAATGTATAATTAGCGTTAATTTTAATAAAGGAATAAGACATGGCTTTCAGTAATGTGTTGCCTTCATATTCACTTACCCCTGTTGCAGGTTCATACACGACATCTCCACTAATACATAGTACACCGCCCCCAGTCGCTGCGATACTGAAAAATCTAGAAACTCCGCAATATTATGTGCAGAAAATTGAAAATGGCAAAGTATATGTGGTTAATGCGCCACAATCTCAGCCATTTTTGCCTATGTATCAGAAGCTATTTTCTCAAGAAAAAATTCGTGCGTTGTACGTGGAGCTTGATCCCGGTGTTGATGATGCAGCCGCCCTTCTTCAGCTAGTAGCGGCAAGTCTAGGTACAAATCCTGAAATTGGCAAAAGCGTGGTAATCGAGGGAGTCGTCCCCTGTGTAGGCAATGCCATTTTATCGCAAACAGAAGTAAATGCACGCGAGCTTTTGGAACTAGCAGACAGCCAAAGTGTACCAGTCTTCCCGGGTGCAGAAGCTCCGCTTGCCATTGAAAATAATGCAACAGCGATTGCTGAAATGAACAAAAACATCAATGCCACGCACTTTTATGGACATGATGGCCTTTCTGATGTATGTGGATGGCCTAAAGTGAACATGCCCATACAAGTAAAACCAGGGTATCAATATGCGGCAGAAAAAATAGCAAGTGCAAGCCCCGAAAATCCAATAACTCTCATTTCTACGAGCGCCCTTACAGAACTTTCAAAAACCCTAAATGAGTTAGTCTCACAGGATGCACAAAAAGGGTTACCGGCAGGATCGTTTGCCAAAAATATCAATGCTATTACCATTATGGGGGGATGCATAGATCCCAAAGAAACTGGTTGCAATGCCCCCTTTAACGTGCCTGATACCCAAAAAAATTCTGAGGCAAATTTTTATTTTGATAGCGATGCAGCTAAGCAAGTGTTTGCTCTATGCCATAAATACGATATTCCCATACTTCTTTCTCCACTAGACCTTACACAACAGCCAGGACTTCTTTGGGGGCCGCAGCAAACTCAGTATTTACGTTCGCTCAACAATACAGTAGCAAGTCAGATGGCAAAAGTTGGCGAAGCTGTACCCTATCTTGATGCCCCCTGTTTCCCACATGGCACCTACCCTATGCACGACCTACTTGCAGTGGCATGCATACTTCGCCCAGACCTTTTTGAGGTAACTCCTATTGCGGCTGAAATCGGAAATGTAGGACAAATTATAGAAGACACTACCGCACCAGTTGAAAAGCGCAAAGTATTCGTCCTTAAGATGCCAAAACAAAATCAGACGCTTTTTTTTGAGGCAATGCTTTCTCATTACAAAAAATTTAACAACTTAGATTCAGGTAGAAGCCTCTGGACAATTATCGGGGCAACAATTGCTGCAGCAGGCACTGCTCTTCTAGGTCTTACAGGTGGCATCATATGTTGTCGAAAGAGATGCCAAAAAAATATACCCACCGAAGACACTCAACTTATAAATAAGGAATAAAATATGGATCCAGTACATTCAACCTTTGATTTTAACAGTATATATACAGCAAAAAGCCCAGAGCTTTGGCAAAGTATTAGAAACATCCTAAAAAATGCCATGCAAAAGCAAAGTTATACTGTACATGATGCACATGAGAGCACCATGGATAACGTATGCAATATGGTTGCAAGTAGTGAACAACCGATTACAATTGCTTCTGTTGGCACTCCAAATAGCTGTTTTGATGCCATCACTCATCGTTTAAGCAAGACACATTCTGCATCTAAAACTTCTCCAGATCAGGCAACGGCCGGAACAGTGGATCTACTTATAGCCCCTCACACGCTCTATGACCAAATAGACGAACTACTTTCTGCTTCAGAAGCACTCCTAAATCATTCCCCTATAGAGCAGCACCCTTTCTACAAATGGTTTGATCTCTTAAGTAAAGAAGGCCATTTTATTGCCACCTTAACAAGTGGACCAAACGTATTTAGCACTACTGAATTATTGCTTGGCAAACATGGCCTGAAGATCGAGGAAGTAAATACTAAAGAACTTCCCAACCTTACACTATTCAGAAACGCAGAAACCTTCATACGCGCTCTTGACATCTTTAAAACCCATTTTGAACAAGCTACTGGCAATACAATCGACATCAAGATCTCCTTAACAAATGCACACAAGCCAATAGAGACATTCTGCCAGGAATATGTGGCACGATTTCCAGAACTTTGCAAAACAGATATTGAGCCATTTGTACGACTCCTCTCAGTATTTAGCGTAGGCGGTGATATTGTAGATCTTGACATCACACTTGATATGTCAGTAAAGCCAAAAATAGCTAAAGCTCGCTCCTTTGAACCAATGTTTCAAACGCATAGTAAAGTACAAACCGGCTCTAACGAACTCTCTATTGGACAGCTCGATGTGCGACGACAGCTTCAAAACCTCAATGGCAGTGTTGAGTCGATGAAAAAAATTAAAGACGCAGATGGCGCCGTACAGCTAGAAGCGTTCAGACTTGTTTTAGGAAGAAAAAACCTCTCTGTAGTAGACCTAGGAGGCGGGCGGGGAGAAACAAACGCCGTGATGCATGCTCTCACCGCTGCAGGATCTACCATTCGTCTCTTAAATATCGATCCAGATAAAGCAGTATTCAAAGACTATAAAGATGCGCACGTTGCAGTGGGTGTAAAAGATGTAGAGATGCTTCCCCTTCGTGTGAATACACTTACGTCAAAAGATGTTACTTCACACTTTAAGGGTGAAAAAGTGGACGCAGTATATTCTTCTCACTGCTTTTATTTTCTAAACGGCGACCTTATAAAAGCAAGTCTTGCCCAAGACCTGCCGCTGCAAGAACATCCCCTCTGGAAATACTTTGAGATGATTCGAGATGATGGTGTGATGGTAGTGACAATGCAGACAGGCACAGGATCACGCCAAATCAGAAACGGCCTTCTAGGAGATACCGGCTTAACCCGCGCCATATCACCTGGGGAGGATGCAACAGTTGAGCTGTTAAAACTCTTTGGCAATTTAGGCGCTTTTATGAGGCACTTTGAGCCTTTTCAAGCACGCTTTAAAGCTGAAATTGGCAAAACAATCGAAGTAAAGCCTCATCTTGCGGTTGCAAATGTGCCCTTTGGCGATTTTCGGGTAGAGCAAGACCCTGAAACACAGGGCTATATTCTTCGAAATCCACATGGATCCGATAGCGACATACAGTGGCCAGCTCCTACGCTACTTGATTTCTACGGCAACTGGGACTTCCAAAAAACCCGCGCCACTCTCACGGCCGAAAGACTTGCAGCAATGGACATTGCGGAGCGAAAAAAGTATCAGTTAGAAAACGTATCGGCCGCAAGTATTCCCGATATACGCAATCTGGCTCGTAAAACTCAATCAACGTTTTTACATATTTTGCGGGCATTTGCTCCACAAAATACTGCCATGCTGCACCCGAATATCACTCTTGAAATTTCTATAAAATAAGAGAATATATGGCATCTGTTACAGCTACAACTCCTCAAAACTCCCTGCAGATCATGGCACCTCCTGTGTTAGCCACAGAAGGTGCGCATCAAAAGTGCCATGATTTAGGGATCATCTCGCTTTCACAAGGTGGGCTTTTTCAGTGCCAGCTAGAATATGACAGCAAATCTGAACAGCTATCTAACCGATGGCTGTTTCGGGTTCCCGGTTTAAACGAACATACGCGACTTCGTCAAGTCATGGAAGAACACCTCAAGGTTCAGGTAAGTGGCCATGATCAGTTAGCTATTACTATATTTCTTGCCTCTTGCCAAATCAAAAAACTATCATACAATACTACAACGAAAGAGCTCCATACAGAATTTTCCTATCCACTCACCTACTACGATTTACGTCGACTAAACCAGTATGGCATATCGGATATCGAGGCAATAAACAGACGCTCTAAAATCCCAGAAGTTCTTGCCTTTCCTGCAGACCTGCACACACACTTTGGAGGCGCCCTTACCGAAGAGATGATGGCTAAAGCTATCTTTGAGTCTAAAGAACCCGTGCTCTATCCAATTAGCTCTCTTAAAGAAATGGGGATCGCCTACAACGCAAGTGTAGATAGCAAAAATATGATAGACCTTCGCGCCCCTGACACGCAATTTCCAAAGGAAAAATTTCTTCGCTCCCTCATTATGGATCCTCTTGGCATTGCTTCCTTTTTGGACATGGAAGTAGTGTATCGCCTGCGTGGGCCAATTGTAAAAAACCTCAAATTATTTCCTGTGTTTTTAGAGCTGCTTGCACAAGACTATCAAAAGTATGGCGTCACGTATGTAGAGCTTTCCATTTCGGATATTGTAAAGCCAGAATGGATGGCAGAAGTTGTAAAGGTTTTACCGGAACTTGAAAAGAAATATGGCGTTAAGCTGCGGTTTCTTGTAAGTCTCTGGCGCCACTCTCCAAAAAAATACAACCAAGATGTCATCAATCAAACAAAGTCGTATCTGGAAGCGGGTAACCCCTATATTGTCGGCTTTGACTATATGGGCCACGAAACAAATTCCACGCGTGACTTTATTGACCACCTAGATGAGATTGCAAGCTTTAAGAAAATACGCCCAGATCTTGTCATCCGCGTGCACGCTGGTGAAAGCCCCTGCCACCCAGAAAACGTACGGCTGGCTATACAGCATGGCGCAAACCGCATTGGCCATGGATTGCATGGGTTTGACGATGAGATGATGCAGGAAGCAAAAGATCGAGATGTCATTGTTGAATTTAATATAAGCTCAAACCTCTCGCTAAATAGTGCAATCCGCCCAGAAGATGACATTCCAATCAAGAAATTTATAGACAAAAACATTCGCGTTACGATAGGCACCGATGGCCATGGATGTTATGGAACAACGCCGCAGCTAGAAGCCCTCCTTGCCTCAGAAATGAGCCTTACACCCGATGATATAGCCTATATCCGCGCCTCTGATGTTCGCTATATTACTGAGATGAATGCTGCATTTGATGCTCGCATACAGGCTGCAACAGCAAGTTCCTTTGCCCCAGTGCTTCCCGCGCCAATAACCCCAAGCGATGAATGGACACGCCTTGACAAGGAACGCTTAGAAAAAAAACAAAATATCGTTGACATGCTGCAGAAAACCTTGTCCCTTCAGGTTGTCAAAACGACAGATATTCCTACCCATTTTGCGGGTAAGGTGCCTGTACTTTTTGCAGGAGCAACATCCACTAGCTGGGATCCAATTCCGGAAGAAGATAAAGAGCTTCTTCGCACGCAGATTCGCCGGCTTTTTTATCACCTTAACGACAAAAATGTATTTATTATCACGGGCGGGACAGACTTTGGCCTAGAAAAAATAGTCCACGAAGTTGTGCATGAGTATGCAAGACATGGACGACAGTTTTCACTACTCGGGACATTGGCATCAGAGCTGCAGGCAGACCCCTCAACTATCTCCAAATCACTTACCCACGCTACCATCATTGATGGCACCTGGTATGACCTTGCACCAGGCATCTTAAAAGTAGTCTCCGACATGCGCGGTACAGCCTTTTTTATGACAGGCGGCGATGTAGTCAAAAATATGATCCAGATTGCTAAAAACCTTGGCGGCATCGACTATAAAATCTTGCAAGACGTGCAGGGAACATCAGCAAAAATGGCCGAGATACTTCCCGAAAAAGGCTTTTCAAAACATGACGCCCTTGATAAAGCACTCCAAAAAATGCGCCCCGAATTACTGCGCTCAATGACCGCCGATAACAAAGAAGCTTTTGGATACTTTAGCGGCATCAACAAAGAAGTAGTCTCATTTTTAGGCTATTCTTCAGCCTACGAAAACCCCGTAGAGTTAAAAGCAAAACTCACCCAGATCTTAGACCAGCTAGACTCCGCTAAAACCATAATTGCCGCCGGCGCTACAAAGGCTGGAATTGGCGCCGTCTATGAACTTGCAAAAACTAAAGGCTTTACCACACTCGGGATAGTCTCAACAAATGCCATAGAAACAAACTCCATCTCCCCTCACGCAGACTTTGTGCTGTATGTTGAGGATCCCCTTTGGGGAGGCTATGTTGATGGCGAGAAGCTCTCTTTAGTTTCTGAGGTTATTTCACACTGCAGCCATTGGGCAATTCGCTTAGGCGGCGGCAGTATTGCAACAATCGAAGCTGATCATATGCACACCTTGGGCAAGGATGTTTTGTACTACCCTTTTGCTAAATCCCTTGTTTAAAGAGGTTTGCCTCACCCTTGTGGGGTTTTGAAGGCCCTTTGGCATTTTTTCCTTGTTTAAGATGGATTACTATCAAGAAAAAGGGAATTACAAAAGCTATTGCAGAGCTTGCTGCAACAAGATTTGCAGAACTTTAATTGACAGATCCTTTAGTCTTTTGAGCAGTTGGCGAAAAAATCGAAAATATAAGCAAAGATGATGCTCATCAGCCCTTAATTTTACAAATAAAAGCTCTTCTGAAAGATGGCAATAAATGTCTTCAAGAAATTGAAGCAAAGGTGGGACCCAATAGTGTTGTCGCCACACAAATTCAAAAACTCTCGGCATTAAAAATTGATCTCAAGGAGATTGCCAGCCCCTTTTTTGAATTAGAGTCCGTCTATTATAGATATTGCAAGGAATTCGGCTCTCTTTTGCGAATTCTTGCTCAAGACGATGCAAATTTCTTCATTTCAAAATACTGCGATTTAAGTTGCATGAAGCTGCAAGGAACGGTTCACCTAAACGTGGATCTCTCTTTTTCACCGGAATGTTTAAGGCAGTGCAAACATGATATTGAAATCCTCTCAGGCCAACGAACAACCTCTATTTGGGGACACTGGGATGTCCTCCTTAAATGGGAGGAATGGACTAAGAATGGCATTTCGCCAACAAACGACGTCTTCGAGCAGAACTTATCGCATCTGTTTAGAGAGCTTAAAATATCAGAAACAGCCCAAAGCCTTGGACTATTCTTTTTAGAGCAGCTCGCTAGCGCACAAACAGTGGTTGTGCATTCTGAGATATGCCTGAATGCATTAGAGCTCTTTTTAGACCAGGATGATCAATATTGGATCATAGCGCATTGTGCTGATGAAAATGGTGAGAAACATGAGTTCTTCATTAAGCGTCTGGGCAAGAAAATAGCGAATAAAGCAGGTGTTTCAGTCAAGGATCGTGAACAGGACGAGGAGGATAACCATCGCTCTATTGTCTTGTCAGTCATTGGCTCCTTTGGTCATGAGAATCTTGTAGAAAGCTTAGGAAAAATTTGGAGATGGAATGAGGCAGGACTTTGGGAGCAGATAGAAGATCGCCTGATTAAAAGAAAATCATCTCTTGTGAGCTATTAGGTTATTCACTCTTGACATCCTGTGAATTTGAAAAAAATTCTTGTGCAAATACGAAAATCAAAGGTGACAATAGCATTAGTAGCTGACACGATAGATCGGGTGCAACGGAGCTTTAAAGAATCAGAGTCGAGCAAATGGCAAACCATGAGAAAGCAGACCAAAATTTCTACATCACAGCCAACATGGTCATGAACTTAGCGGCTCGTGCTAAGGAGATCTTCGAGAGTTCTGAAGTGGATGAAAAACGTCAACTTTTGAATTTCGTGTTTCAGAACTTAAAATTAGATGGCAAAAACCTATCCATAGATACCTGTGAACCATTTACCACCCTAATGGACTATAAGAAGTGTCCAAAAGGATGGGGGCGGCTGGATTCGAACC
>JAJFUY010000104.1 GCA_021372185.1 Chlamydiales bacterium
TCATAGTATGGGGCTATTATTGTATGTTTTGGGGGATATCGAAGATATAGTGCGTAGTCAAAAATTAAGAGCGGTAAAAAATTACCGCACTCCAAAGCCATCGGCAAATGTCCAAACTCGAGGCCCAGGGCACTCTAAAGAGTGACCTGGGCTACCTTACATCACTCTCTTCGAGAGTGAATATGCGCATGTCTTTAGACAGCGGCAGCTGAGGGAGGAACGGGCGGGCGAGTGCTTTCATAACAGTCGCATTGAAGGCGAGTAAGAGTTTTTGTGTACATTGTGGTGATGAGCTCAGCTAGGCAGGTGTAGAGGTTATTTTCTGCTTTTTCTAGATCCGCTTTTGTGTTGCCTTCTACAATAAAGTTGTAAGTACCAAAGTTTGGCTCGCTAAAGCGCAAGACACTTTGTGAGGGATTTTGCTGGTCTTTGCGGCATACAAAGCAAATTGCGTGAGCCGATTGACCCCACTGAAAAGACAGCTGCCCTACGCCCTTGTATTGCCCTTGAAAAGTTTTTGTATTTCCTAAGTTTTTTAGATTCTGTGCTATTTTTTGAGTGCCAAAAATGCTGTAAGCCCAAAAGACTCTTTTTTTCTTATGTAGCCCAACTTTTGCGTTTGTTGATGCTTTTATAAAAGGCTTACTAAATGCAAGGCCGTAAGCAGCTTGTGTTTTCCTATCTCTATCATATGTTTTACCCATTCTCATACGACTTACAGCCTGATCAACAGACGCACCTGCTGCAAGATTTAGCTCTGCTTCTACCCAGCGAAGAGAAAGCGCCCAGCAAATACCATCTCCCAAAATTTCTCCTGGGTCGTTATGCCCTTGTGACATCTCTTGAACCAGATACTTTTGCCATTTAACATAAAACTGAAAACTTGGAAGAATTTCCTCTTCACGAAATGTAGATATGGAATTGGCTATTAAGAGCTTAAATTCCGGTTTACGAAACTCCGTTAAATCCATGTTACAAATGTCTGACAAACTAAACTTCGTCATAGTTTCTATGTTTCTAGACACCTCATAGGTAATGTGATCTTTGCAATCAGCAAGTAGTTTCTGCTCAGCAATAGCTGGAAGCGACCTGGAAGTAATTTCTTTTACCAACTTTTGGCTCTCAAAAGCATACTGCTTTCTTATTATATCTTTCGTCCATGTAACTACACCAAGAGCTTGAATCCACAAATCCTGGTCAGCTTCTGGCACTTTGCAGGCCGTTAAGTATGTTTTAAGTTTTATAGTTTCTATATCGTGCTTTGAAGGGAAAGTATCATTATGTAAAAGACCTTCTAGGGCTGTTTTTTGTAGTCGTAAAATAGTATCGTGTGAAGGGACGGGGAGTTTATGTTCAGCACATTTGTCCTCGATAAAATTCATCTGTAACTCGGAAGCAGGACTTGTCGTTTTGTTACTGGTGCGTCGTATTTCTTGCAACAGTCGCGCCCAGTCAGTAAATTCCCTTTCAACTCCAGGAAAAAGTGCTCCAAAGTCATGTACAAACGTTTTACCACGGCTTAGAGTGAGTACACCTTTCTTATCAACTACTGCTCTTCCTGACAAGATTTCTTCTGCAATTTGCTGCTTACAGTAGCTCTCAGCAATAGACTTAAGTTCATGTTTGCTTATGGCATCTACTTCCTGATTGCCAATCTCTGTTGTAGCTTTTGCAAATTCACCTTTTTGCAATAGGGTAGCTACTGGCAAAAGGTGAGGGGCAATAAGAAGTGCGTCTATTGGGTGAGATGCTGTATAGCTCACGGCTTTTTTGTGCACGAGATGCTGCGATACAGCGTGCGAGTTCGTCACTTTAAAAAAATGCTCTTTTACGGTTTGGGTAAGGTTTCTCCGCTGAGTAGCAATGGGAAAAAACATGCCGGTATTGTACTTTCTAATTTGCGTATCAATTAGGTGCGTGGCGTGCAGAATAGATTTTTGTTCAAAATTGGTTAAGGTCGTGTTTTCTAGGGTATAAAAAAATGATTTTGACTGCAAAAACCGAACAATACGCCTCAAAGAACACCTACCCACCCCAAAAAATCGTAAGGCTTTGTCACCAAACCCAAGCTTTGTAGATAAAACGGGTTCTAAAACAAGTTGCCCCTGTTTTCTTGTAAGACGTAGCAGCATTTGCGGCTCATTTTGACCAAGAGGTGCCTCTTGGTGTTCTGCATACACCTTTAAAGCCCAAATAGTTTGATTAAAAGCACTCTCAGAAATCATAACATCCCTTTTGTCAACCAATAACAAATTTCTTTAATAATAGCGATAAATATGAGATATTCTAATTAAACCCTATTAAGGCTAAAAATGAGACTTACACCCCAATCATTTACTACAATTGCCAACCTTGGACACGATCAAGTGCTTAAGTGTAAGAATGTTGGCGATAAAGTTGCTTTAGAGCCTATTGCGAAAAAATCAGTTACTTGGCGCGATAGGGTTATGGCATTTTTTGGCTACGGCCCCTGCACGCTGAAGGGTATAACAAGCTTATTTAATGAAGCTGTTAAAGAACAAGTTAAAGAACCTGCTAAAGAACCGCTTGTACAGCCCCCCACAGAAAAAAACCCACCAAAAGAACGAACATGGACTAATGCAGAACCTGGAATAATGAATATTCGCGGAGGAGGGTTGTATATACATGCTGAGGAAGGTTTGAACTCAATAATAAAGGTTGCGGATGAAGATTATACTGAACTTGAGGTCAATACATTTTATAAAAAATTCAAGCCAGAATTATTTGAACTACGTCATTTAAAATCATTATCATTTGGTAAACGCACAGAAATGTACGCATTGCCTAAAGAAATTGGACAACTAGAAAATTTAGAGTCTTTGTCAGTTCACTCGAAATACTTACAAGAACCAATACCCGCAGAGATTGGCAATTGCAAAAAGCTAAAATCTCTCACCTTAGAAGTTCGTGATATAGAAGAATTTCCAGCTTCTTTATGGGACTTGGAAAATTTAGAAACCTTAGTACTGAGCTCCGCGACCCTCAAAGAAATTCCAGAAGATATCCAAAAACTAAAAAACCTGCGCCACTTAACAATAGAATCAAAAAACCTCCAATTAAAAGACGTTCCCCTCCACTTACTCCCATCCCTACAAACCATAAACGTAAAGAAATGGGGCGACTAATCTGCGTATTAAGAGATGGGGCGATCATTCCAA
>JAJFUY010000106.1 GCA_021372185.1 Chlamydiales bacterium
CATAGCCTTGAGAACAGCTGAGAAAATAAGATAATTTCTTACACATCCACTTTGAATCCAAGTTCAACAGTAGAGGCCATCTGACCACCCCGGATGCCAAAATTTACAAGATCCATTTCTCGAATGATGATTTCTATATGATCTTTAGGTATGCCAAAACGGGCGAGTTTTTCTACTATAGTGCGATAAAGCTGAGCTTTTGCTTCATTGCTGCGGCCTTTAAAACAGTCTATTGTGATATGCGTGAACGCATCTGGATTCGAAAGAGCGCAAGAAAAGCGATGTGGCAAATGAACAACTAAACGCACGTTTTTATCTTGAGGCCTAGTTTTGAAAGAAGCCAACAGCGCATCGTGGACGGCATCAATGATTGCTATTTCGTCCTCTACACTATACTCTTTTCTTACTTCAATCAAAATACTAGGCATCGAATACCCTTTAATTTTTTAGCATATTCTAAAGGAAATAACACAAAAAGATCAAAGCCCTATTTTTTTGCACCACGACCATTCATAGGTTCACTTGATTTATTTGGGTAGCTTTGCTAAATTTATTGTTTTTTCTTAAATTTAGGATCCTTAGATGACTGTAACATTTTCGCCTCGTGAACTTGAATTAGCTGTACTATGTAGCGATCAGCCTTATTTGACGGCTGTACATACAACATGTGAAAATGCCCTTCGCCAAAAAGTGGGAAATTTGACAGATGTAGGATTTAGAGCTTTTGGGGTCAGTGCTGCAATTTCTACAATTTCAAACTTGCTCTACAAGTTACCTGGATATAATGAGTCGTTAGAATGTGTTTCGAATTTGCGATATTATGTCGGGCTCGAGTCACCTCAGACAATGGTGCAATATTTAGAGGCTAACTCTCTTAGCTGTGCTGTTGTTAACTACTGCTCAATTGCAAAAACAATACTCGTAGGAACTGGGGTAATTTTCGGTCTGTATGGATTAGCCAAGCAGTTTGGAGCCCCATCTGCAGATGAACTAGAAGAGTTTGATGCCATAAACTACATGAATCTCATAAAAATGCAGTTTGCAGATAAAGCACTATTTTTTGAAACGGAAACTGAAGAAAAAACTGCAGTATATGCCCAACTGGTTCTTCAGAAAAAGGACAAGTTAATACAAGAAGTAGAAAATCTAAAGCTACGCAACGTCACTCGCCAGGACATAGAAAAAGCTATGAGCCCACTCTTTGACGCGGCCGTAAAGAAATCTGCTAAAAAAGAAGAACCGACAGAAAAGCCTCAAGAGGTTATTGAAGAAAAAAAACCAAGTACTAAGCGCAAAAGAGAATAACATGACAATACGACTTATAGTTGCTTTATTTCTCTTCGCCTCTCTACCTGTTGCTGCATGCCAGATCATTTACTTAAATGGGCCGTCAAGCGTTGGCAAAACTACGCTTACGCGTGCGCTACAAAATGAGCTTAAAACACCTTATATGCATATAGGCATTGATAAGATAATAGAAATGATGCCTGAAAAAGTAAACAACTGGGAAGGCGGAACGGCAGAATTAGGCTTTAGCTGGAAAAAATCAAGTGATGCTGAAGGAAGACCCTTGCAACTTCTTCAGATGGGCTCCTTTGCAGCTCAAATGGGTAAGGCGTTTAGAGACGTTTCTGCAGCACTTGCAAAAGACAATTTTTGCCTCATCATCGATGATGTTGCCATCGAAAAAGACGCCTTTTTATTGTGGAAAGAGGCCTTAAAAGGCCACACTGTCCTTTGGGTGGGCCTTACAGCACCTCTAGAAGTTATTGAAATGCGAGAAAAAGCACGAGGCGATCGCCAACTAGGTCAGGCAAGAGCGTGCTACTTTGAAGTGCATAAAGGCTTTACCTATGACCTTATGCTCGATACAAGTAAAGAACCAACAGCCGAGCTTGTAAAGCAAATAACTTCTGCTTGCCAATCGAGCTGATATTACCTGAGAGTTCGCCTAAAGGTTTTGAAAACCACAGATATAGCGACCTTTCCCACCTCGGGAAAATTGACCAAAAAATCAAATTAGAACATTTTGTTTTAGAGCCCGATTTAGGGCGACTGAACGAAGCCCACTGTGACCGAAGGGAACGGTGGGTAATGATAAATAGGTAACAGAGCCCGGCTGAGGGCGATTCAATCGCCCTCAGCCGGGGGCTCCAATGCCTTTTTCCTTTTACCCACCGTTCCCTCCGGTCACTGTGGGCTTCGTTCAATCGTCCTCCGGACTCTAAAACAAAATGCAGTAATTTGATTTCTGTTGTTCATTTTTCTCGAGGCGAGAGGTTGACCTACCTCAGATTTTTTCATTGAGGGTGGTAACCTCTAGGAATCATGTAGTTTTATTTAATAAAGTTTATAAATGATTTTTGTATTTAATGTCTTACTAGACAATTTAAATGATTGGGGATTATACTTTGTCGCCTTAAACTTTAATAAAAGGCAAATAAATGAGTTCTATTACTGCAGCTACGGGTCCTGTACCACCTACTATTGTTCGTCAGGCACAAGTAAAACCTGAGAAAGATAAAAATGCAGTTGCGGTTCAAACCTACACAGCACAAGAGTTTGCTCAGCTATTTCGTGAGCAGAATGTTGTGAAATTTCCGGCAAATACAAGGATAAAAATACTTCAGATTGATCCTGTTTTGGGGCTTAAGGTTCTACTTGCAGCAAATGGCAACCCTAAATATGAAAAACTTTTAAAGGTTTTTGAAGAGGTGTTGCTTTTAGAGGCTAAATCTGTAACTGGCATTGGATTAATCACTCAAAAGCAATTCAAATACTCTGTTTACCTAGGAGCGAATCGAAATAGCAGCTCTCTTACGATACACGCAAATAAAGAATTTTCTTTAATAACAGCACATGGCGAAATTCACACAACCCTAGATAGACTGTTTACTAAGATGCAGTATGACAAAGTGTCTACTTTTACTGTTAAGCCAAATCAATTGCTTACGCTCCATAAAGTGCCGAAGACGATTATTAAATCTTTTCCAACTTTAAAGAAAAAACCTTTGATTGATAGTGCACAGTATTTGAGCCTTTCTAGTCCGGCGGGTTACGC
>JAJFUY010000138.1 GCA_021372185.1 Chlamydiales bacterium
AACGTGCAAGCCCTTGTAGACTGCGTAAAAAGCTATGCATGATCTTTTATTAGCCCTTGATAAACCCATCCCTCGCTATACAAGCTATCCCACAGCACCTGAGTGGGGCGATATTTCTCATGAAATCTACGTAACGGCTCTAGCAAAAACAGGCGCTGTAATAGCTCTTTATTTTCATATCCCATTTTGCCGCAGTATGTGCCTATTTTGTGGCTGCTCTGTAGTGTTAAACCGCAAGGTTGAAAATGAAGAAAAGTACGTAGACTACCTTATCAAAGAAATAGAGCTTGTAAGAACCAATTTAGGCCATAAAAAAGAGGTATGTCAGCTTCATTTTGGTGGAGGCACCCCCACAAAGCTTTCTTGTGAGCAATTGAGCCGCTTAATGAGAGCCATTCATGAAAACTTCACGCTTTTGCCAACGGCTGAAATTGCCATGGAAATAGACCCAAGAACGGTGTATGAAGATAGGGGAGAAAAGCTGCATCTTTTAAAAGAACTTGGCTTTAACCGCGTAAGTTTTGGTGTGCAGGATACTAACGACAAAGTGCAAGAGGCAGTACGCCGCCGTCAAAGCTATGGTGTGACAAAATATACCTATGATCTTGCCCGCTCGCTAGAATTTTCTGGCATTAGCATGGATCTTATCTATGGCTTGCCCTATCAAACCCTTGAAACGTTTACAGAAACTATTGCCAAGATCATAGAGCTTGGGCCCGATCGCCTGTCACTATTTTCTTACGCAAAAATTCCATGGATGAAAGCCCACCAAAAAGCTATTGATGAGGCTACACTACCATCTCAAGAAGAAAAATTTGCCATCTATCTTCATGCTAGAGGCGCCCTCGTACAAGCTGGCTACAAGGCCATCGGCATGGACCACTTTGCAAAAGAGCATGACGCACTGGCACATGCCTACACCCAAAAACGCCTCCAGCGTAACTTCCAAGGCTATACAGTACTCGACGTAGAAAACCTTATAAGCTTTGGCGTAACCTCTATTGGCTACTGTCAAAATGGCTACTTTCAAAACGTAAAAGAGCTAGACACCTACTACGACCTACTAGATAAAAATCTCTTACCAGTATTTCGTGGTAAACTCTTACATAACGATGACCTCATAAGACGCTGGGTAATACAGCGCCTCATGTGCGATTTCCGAGTAGATAAAAATGAGTTTGCGTCTCGCTTTACCCAAAACTTCGATACCTACTTTGCCAAAGAAAAAGAGCAACTACACCCCCTAAAAGACCTTCAACTCGTACAAGAAGACTCCAACCAAATACAAGCCACCCCAATAGGTGAGCTCTTCATCCGCAACATCACATCCTGCTTTGACTGGTACCTCGCCCAAAAAGACGCCCACAAATCCTTTTCCAAAGCCATTTAATAAAACTAGGTTACAAACAACTATTTTTATGGTACTTGGATTGAAAATGTGCCAAAGGCAAAAATGTTTATGTTTTTTAAAAATCGCCAAGATGCCGGAAGACAGCTTAGTCAACAATTGAAGAAGTATAAGAATACACCTGTTGTAGTGTACGCTCTTCCTCGTGGAGGCGTGGCTGTTGCAGCAGAAATTGCTAAATTTTTGCACGCACCTTTGGACCTCATATTTGCACATAAAATTGGGCATCCCTATCAACTAGAATATGCAATCGGAGCTATCTCTGAAAGTGGACATATGATTGAGCCATCTAAAGATCTATTACGATCTTTTGGAAGTGAGTGGCTAGAGGGCGAAAAAGCAAATCAAATACAGCAAATAAAAAGAAAACGCGAAAAATATTTAAAAGGACGAAATGAGAGTTCTGTGGAGAACAAGGTGGCAATACTTGTTGATGATGGAATAGCTACAGGGCTTACAATGCAGGCAGGAATTAAAGAGCTGAGAGATCGTCATCCTAAAAAAATAGTAGTCGCAGTTCCAGTTGCTCCTAAAAGTGGTGCCAACTTGATAAAAACACTGGCTGATGATTTTGTGGGAGTTGAAATTGATGATTATGATTTCTTAGGAGCGGTGGGTGCCTACTATGAAGAGTTTGATCAGGTAGAAGATGAAGAGGTAATAGAGATTTTGAGCAATTCCTAAGAATATATGTGGTGAGAAATTATGGAAAAATTAATCCAAATTACATTTCATGATGTCCTACTGGAAGGCATGCTTAAAATTCCACAATCTGCCCGCGGAATTGTGCTTTTTGCTCATGGAAGTGGTAGCAGTAGATTATCTCCACGTAATAATTTCGTGGCCGATGTTTTAAATCAGGCAGGATTAGCCACGCTACTTATTGACTTGCTCTCCAAACAAGAAGATGAAATTTATCAAACAAGATTTGATATTGATCTTCTAACCGATCGATTAAACGCTGTAATACAATGGTTAAAAACACAATCTGAAACAAAAAGTCTTAGCGTAGGACTTTTTGGTGCTAGCACGGGAGCTGCGGCAGCTCTTCAAGTAGCTTCGAAGATGGGCGAGCAAATTCAAGCGGTTGTTTCGCGAGGCGGCCGTCCTGATTTGGCTATGAATTTACTAGATAAGGTATGTGCTCCAACTCTATTTATTGTGGGAGAAAATGACTTTGGTGTTATCGAATTAAACCAAGATGCATTTGCACAACTTACTTGCCCAAAAAAATTCGTGATCGTTCCAAATGCCACACACCTCTTTGAAGAGCCTGGCTGCTTAGACGAGGTTGCAAGGCTTGCTAAGGAATGGTTTAGTAGATACCTTTAAAAGCGATAGATAAAGAGCCTCTTGTAAAACTCGGGTGCTCGAAAAAAACGCCCTTTTAAGCCATTTTGCCCGTTCGCTCGCCCCCGAGCCCTACTGGCGCGAATATATTGCTCGTATGCCTTTGCAAAAGGTTCTAAAAAGCTATGTTTAATTATTGGTACCAAAATACCGATCACCAAAGTCTCCGAGACCTGGGATGATACGTTTTTGTTTATCAAGTCCCTCATCTACTTGCGCAATGACTAAACCAACTTCTGGACATTTTTTTTGGAAGTGCGTGATACCATCAGGGGCGGCTATAAATGAAATCAGGGTGATCTGTTTTTCAGTTGCGCCAGCTTCCTTCAAAACTTTTACTGCCAATGTCGCACTCCCGCCTGTGGCAATCATAGGATCTAGTAAGAGGATTTTATTATCATGAGTAATTGGTGGTAATTTTCTGTAGTATAGTTCAGGGACTGCAGTTTTTTCATCCCGACGAGCGCCAATGAAGCCTATAGTTGATTTTGGATAGAAGCGCATAAATGGCGGTAAAAGAACGAGACCTGATCTTAATATAGGAACTAAAACGAATTCATGTTTTAAATATTCACCTTGAGTACGTGCCAGAGGAGTATCCACAAACACCGTATCTTTAGTAAAGAGGGTGTCACATTCCACAGCTAATACCGTGCCAAGCTTATCGGCTGCTTGGCGATATTGTTCAGGAGAAATATTGCGATCACGCAAAATTGTAATAAGCGTCTTTTTCATATACCCTTGGAGATATTGTCAAATGTTGTGTTCCTAAAAAAGATTGCACCCTAACTTTTTCTTGCTAATTACGCTACTTTTTCTTGAATTTCAACTTCTTCACCATTTCTAAATTGCACTCCTCTTATTATCTTTTCAATAAGTTTATAGCCCCTCAGTTTTCTCCAACCCTTTTGAGCTGAAGTTACGAGCTTAAAGACCATTGTCATTGTTGCTAATCTCGATCCGCAGCCCTTAGTTTGTCGCATTCTGTGCCGCACGGTTGCAAAAGTAGACTCAATCGGGTTCGTCGTACGGATGTGCACCCAGTGCTCTGCAGGGTAATCGTAGAAGGTAAAAAGCTGATCAACGTCTTTCTGAAGGCATTCACAAGCTTTCGGATACTTGCCCTCATATAGCTTTATAAAGCTATCAAAAGCCTTTAACCCATCTTCTTTTGTCGGAGCCATATACATTTCATGGATCAACTTCTTAGCATGTATTTGGGCGCTTTTCCCCATTTTATCAAGAATGTTTACTGTTTTATGAACCCAACATCTTTGATGTCTTGTCGACGGAAAAACCTCTTCTAGTGCTGCCCAGAATCCTAAAGCACCGTCTCCGATAGCAAGAGAAGGCGGCTTTGATAGCCCCTGACGCTTTAAATCTTCCAGCACCTCTTTCCAGGAGTTTTTACTTTCTCTGTGGCCGTCGTAGACGGCTACTAGTTCTTTAGTGCCGTCGGGCAAAGCACCTATTACCACTAGAACACAAGGTCGATCTTCCTGCAGGCGCACATTAAAATAAATGCCATCCACCCATATGTATACATAATGCTTGTCGCTCAAGTCGCGTTTTAGCCATTCGTTGTACTCTGCGCCCCAGCCCTCCTTCAAACGAACTATATTTGTCGGCGAAAGTCCCTTCGCATTTTCGCCGAGTATTGCCTCGAATACCTCGGCGAAATCACTTGTAGAAACACCCTTGAGATATAGTAGGGGGATAACTGTATCAATACTAGGACTCCTACGGAGGTATGGAGGTAAAATAGAGCTAGCATACTTTTGTAGGCCTCTTTTATCTCTAACACGGGGTTGCTCTATGCTAAGCGGCCCTATGCCGGTATGAATTGCTCTTTCCGGAAGGTGTCCATTTCTAACTACAGCTTTTTTGTTATCTTCGGTTTTCACGGCACTAAAACGTTCTAGGTATTCTTCGACCTCGTTTTCAAGTGCTTGCTGGAGCATTTTTCGAGCTCCTGCTCTTGCTATTTCTTCCAATGCATTCTCAAAAGATTGTGGATGATCTTTATCTGCAAAATTGACATACTGTTTCATGAGTTACCCTCTGTTATTTGTTTTTTGTCGAAAACTTTACTGAGGGTACACTCTCTTTATTTTAAACACAACTTCCGATCATATCTCATACCCTTGCAAGATACGCCATAAGAATGGCCTATTATTTATGGCTATATCACACTTTAAACAATACGTGCTGTTGTTTTTTTATTACAAGGGGCTAGGCTAGGTCTCATCAATACCTGACTTTTCACACTTCTTCATTATTGCTAAAGATCTTGAGCTTTGAACAAGTGCAAGAGTATTTATGTCTTCGGTTGAGGGGAAATCTTTTATGGAAAACATTTGAAAAAAATGAGTAATGCTAATGGGCACCTCTAGATGTCTCTAGGCAGTTTTTGGCAGGTGCTGCAGATGTGTGTACTTCTTTGAGCCACAACTATTCTAGTGATTATATTGCCACAGCGCGGGCACTCATGTCCTGTACGTCTAAACACCATAAGTTTCGTTTGGTGGCTGCCCTTTGTACCATCTAGTCTATAGTAGTTCGTTTTACCACTGCCAAGCGTTGTACCTTGAGAATCTATTCCTCTTTTTAGCACCTTGCATATGCTGTTATACAAAATAGTAGCATCTTTTTTTGTTACCATGTTAGCGGGAAGTAGTGGATGTAGCTTAGCATCCCACAACGCTTCATCAACATAAATGTTACCAAGGCCTGCTAAAAACGACTGGTCTAATAAAAGAGGTTTTAGCGGCCTTTTATGGCTTTGCAGCATAGTATAAAGTTCATCATGTAACTGCTTATTGTCTAAAGGCTCTAGCCCAATATGCCCTACAACGTGGTTTAGATCGTTTACTAAATGCCAGCGGCCAAATTTGCGAGTGTCATAATAATCAAGGGTTGCATGTTCTTTTAAATGAATTCTTAAGCGAATGTAGGGGCTTAACTCTGGGGTTCCTTTACTTAAAAGCAACCTTCCAGTCATGCGTAGGTGAACCGAAATAAAATACCCGGAGCTCAAAGTAAATATAATGTACTTCCCGCGCCGGCTTAAATCCATAATTTTCTGATTATGTAAAAGGCTATTAAAACTTGCCTCATCCATATTGGCCAGAGTTTTATTCCACAGCACCTCAGCCCTATCAAAGGTAGTGCCTATAATACCGGCTTGGATAAGGTCATTAACAACAGTCTGCACTTCCGGCATTTCAGGCATAGTACTCTCTCTCTCATTTACAATTAAGAACCTCTTGCAAAACTCTGGCGCTTGGCAAAAACGCCCTTTTAAGCCATTTTGCCCCCCAGCCCCCGCGCCCTACTCGACTAGAGTAGGGTGCTCGGGGGCTGGCTACGGTCGCTAAAGCGACGGGCAAACTGGCTTAAAATCATCGTTTTTTC
>JAJFUY010000139.1 GCA_021372185.1 Chlamydiales bacterium
TTAATTTGGGTGAAAAGTAGTAAGCATCTAGTATTGCAAGAGCGGCTTTATGAATATATGAAAGCGACTCTTGTTCATACTCCCCCATATCCTCACCCATCCAGGTGCGCACCGCTTCAATTTTAGCATCAACCGTATCGACCCCCACTAAGGCATCATGCAATTTTTTTGCACGGGCTTGCAGAAGCGTATTTCTTTCAAATAGCTGGCTTACATCCTGGCAGCCACTTGGCATCTTAATATCAGCCAAATCATGTAAAAACCGTAATTTACCGTTTAAGAGCACGCAGGCATCAAGTACATCTTTATTGCCCAATTCTTGCGAAACAACAGCCTGAAGCTGCGCTTCAAAATTTGGCATTGCATGTAATTGACCAGCTTCAAGGTGCTTTCCAACAGCACTTACAGCCTCTCCTACCCCTGCAAATACTGCTGTGAGGGCATCTTCATTCTTTTTCCATTCCTCATCTAAATACGTTTGATGAGCTTGAATGCACGGTATTATCCACTCAGACTGTTCTTGCAAAAACTTTTCTGTGGCTTGTTTGACGTTCTCAGAAAGCTCTCCAGAAAAGTAGCTTTCCAAAAACATCTTAACCACCCAACTAGATAAAAGAGTTCCGCGATTTTCAATAAATTGGCCTTTGTGTGTTTCAATCCACGTACGATAGGTCTCGTGTCTTGAATCCACATCAAGCTCTTCACTTAAATCTACAGCAAGGGCTCTGGTTTCTTTTGCAAGGACTATACAGTGATCTAATCTATTAGACACCTGATCAAATAGAGACTGCGTTTCAAAACCAGAGCGCTTTGTAACTTCTAATACTTTTACATGATGCTGCTTGCATGGCTGAAACACGGCATCTACTTCTTGTATTCCCTGATCTATCGCTACAAGGTCTTCTAAAACATTCTGAGCACCGTTGTGTGTTTTGGTAAATAGATCCCTCATAAACCCGTGAACCGCTTCTAAACGTACATTCATGGCTGTAAGTTTATCTTCAATAGCAGTTCGTTGACGAACGATATATCCCCCTACATTTTCAAAATGACGAGCAAGCTTATTGCCATGGGTATCTAAGAGCTTTAACAACAAAGCATCGGATGCTCCATCCGTAAAGCATTTTTGTAGCAGGAGTATAAGTGCGTATGTTTCAACTGAGCGAAATTCTTCGCCTCTATTACTTTCAAGAATCGTATGTAACCAGTTTTGTAAATAGTCAATTTGGTCTACAAGTATATTTTTTTGTGCCAGAGTAGCTGTCAAATTGTGTATAAGCCCGCAGCGTTCATTACCTAAAGTAAAGGCATGACACACCTCATCCCGTACGCTTCTGTGAGAAGACCGTAGACTCTCAAGCCATCCATGAATTTTATCGTGATTTACTAAAGCCGCATCTAGTCGCGCGCCGCATGCGGTAAATTCTTTCAGGACTGCCTGAACATCTGCTGACTGACCATCTAAATCAATAGCCTCATTTAAGACGAGATCAAATTTTTCTGATATCCTTACGGCTTCTTCTAAGATTTTTCTGAGCTCTACTTCATTTGCTGCAAATTGTGCCTGAATGTGGGTAACCACTTTTTCTCGCGTGGTCATAAACCAATTTCTATGCGCATCAGGAACATCTACTTCTAAAGAGGTGACTAACTGCACAACTTCATCAACATATTCCAGATTACATGCAGAAGCTAACACCCACGATTGTAATGAAAAGTGACGTATAGAGCCTTTTTCACGGATAAGAGCCGTTGCGAGAGGTTTTTCAAGCGCATAGCATTCTGCAAATCGACCTGCATTAAATGCCTCCTGCGCCAGTTTTTCAATTCTTCTCACTTCAGCATCAAAAAAATCTTCAAGCTTAACTTGTGGCTCTAATCGTAATTTTGTCACACTTTCTACAAGCGCTGACTCTCTGTCGTGAGTACAAATAAGCCCGATTGTTGCCCGAAAAAGAATGCCTAATTTATGAACTTTATGAGCAAATTCTACGATATCAACTTTATTATCTTTGTAATTGGCAAGAAGCTTTTGCACTTTAGCATTTAAAATGCCATATGCTTCTTCACGGTATTTTTCGGCACTAGGTGCTACAACACCCGCGCGATCCATACTAGGCACGGCTGGTGGTGCTACGCAAGATAATGAGTTGTTATTCATAAATTATCCCTTCTCTATATTTGTATAAGTATTAAAAAAACATTTTCATTAAATAGATAAAGCCCATCTTAGGCTTATCTGATTTTTACTGGAAATATCTTTTATTCTAAAAATAAGAGAAATATTACAAACACTTAAGTTTATGAGACTTGAGACCGCGAACATCTAGTGAATAATTAGAGCTATTTGATATACTATTCAAATGATTTACCGCTTTTTACTTCTTTTTTTAGTTTGTATAAGTTTTGTATCGGCTGATCCCTATTGTCATACAATCTCTTCCTATAAAGAATTTGAAAACATCTCTAAAGTTGTTGATAACCAACGATTTACAAAGTTTATTCTTGATGTTCGCGATGGGAGTATCACCTACTTTGATGTGAACACCTACCCCATGCATGTAAATTTTATTTATGACAATAAACCCTACTCGTACGCTCAATATCAGGAATACGTCAAAAACTACTCTGAAAATAAGCCTGAGTATGTTTTTTGCTATGTAATTCATCACATAACCACTGATAATTGGACCTTTTCGCTCTGGGAAGGTGATATGGCAACAAAAGAAGATATCACCGCCTGCTACAAGAAGATTATGGAGTCATTTTTCCTAAACCCTCATATATCATTTCAGCCCACATCTACCTATCAAGAGACTGTTGCTAGAACGCTAGAGAATATTCCAGTAATAACTACTGATGAGCTCTTTAGAGCACAGCCCTACCAAATGCTTCACAAGGCTCAAGCTGTGGGAATACTGCGTATTGGTGGTGTAGATTGGGATGAACATGACATAGTAGTATTGCCAAAACTTATCCCCGACATCACACCCGTTGCAGGCATTATTACAGAACAATTTTCTACTCCATTATCGCACCTTTCTTTACGAGCAAGAGCCTGGAATATCCCCCATGCAGGCATTGTCGATGCCAGTACAATTGCCTGTGACCTCAACAACACATGGGTCTATTTTGAAACAACGAGCTCTAGCTACATCTTACGGCCTGCCACCCAAGAAGAAATTGAAAAGGCTCTTCAGCCAAAACAGCTCCCCACAGTGCACTTACCGCCTGTTAATCTTTCAAATTTTGAAATAAAGCCTCTTAAAGCTATCAGAAGACGAGATGCCTCAAGCTACGGTACAAAAGCGGCCAACATTGCCGAATGCGCCTCTGGTAATATACGCATCCCAGATGGCTTTGCCATCCCCTTCTACTACTATAACGAGCATGTTGTAGCATGTGGTGGCCACGATAAAATTCTTGATCACCCGCTCAACAAAGACTTTCTAGATACCGCCTGGAAGATGTGCCAACCCTTTATAGCCGACGGCATTTTTGTACGAAGCTCTACCAATGCCGAAGATCTAAAAGGCTTTAATGGCGCCGGCCTCTACGAGACTGTAGCTAATGTGCAGACAATCGTTGACTTTGAAGTGGCCATAAAGACTGTATGGGCAAGTATTTGGTGCCCAAAAGCCTGTAAAGAACGTGCGCGCTTTGGTATAGACTCTAGCACAGTGTATGGAGCCATCCTTGTTCAAAAATCCATAAATGCTGACATTGCAGGAGTTCTAGTAACCAAAGACATTTTTGACGAAGACGAAGACATGGAAGTCTATACAATAAATGCCAATCCAGGCTTAGGTCTCAGCGTAGTAGACGGCATCTCAACCCCAGAACAAATCCTCTACAACTACGACAACAAAGGCATAAAAATCCTCTCAAGAGCCTCATTAAACGAGATTGTAGTATGCAATGAATCAGGCGGCACACGCACCATCCCCAACCCCAATAACGGCCTGCCCGTCATGACAGATGATCAAGTACACAGCTTAGGCAACAGCGCCCACCAAATCCAAAGAATCTTCAGAACAAAAGAGCCCCTCGACATAGAGTGGCTCTTCAAAGACAACACCCTCTATATCCTCCAAGTCCGGCCATTTATTGAATGAGGGAAAAGCTTGTGTGCGCCTTTATTCAACGCAAAATCGCAAAGTCGCAAAAACGCAGAAAAAATAATGACAAATTTTGTCTTTATTTTGCGCTTTTGGGCTTTTGCGATTTTGCGTTGAATAAAGGCCACAATAGCCGTTGGGATTTAAACCAAATTCGTTTAATATTGTTCCCATGCTAGTACTCGGAATCGAAACCACTTGTGATGAAACGTCTTGTGCTGTTGTAAGAGATGGCAAAGAAATACTTTCTAATGTCATCAGCTCGCAAATTGATTTACATAAGGAATTTGGCGGCGTTGTGCCCGAGCTTGCTTGCAGGCGCCACATCGACGCTATTGTGCCTGTGTTGCAAGAGTCGCTAGCTGTAGCTGGTTTGACGCTTGATGATATTGACGCTATAGCCGTAGCAAAGGGCCCGG
>JAJFUY010000174.1 GCA_021372185.1 Chlamydiales bacterium
GGTATAATCAGCAAGTATTGCTCGAAGAGCCTTGTGGAGGGGAGTGTCATCATTAAAGGTTTGGTCATCTTTTACGCGGTTAGCGTGTAAAAGCTCCCAAGCAGTAATGTAGGGATCAAGTTCTTCTTTGATTTTAGGCCATGATTCTAGTGGAAGTGGAGTTTTGGATAGTAGCATCAGAGCATAGACGCCGCCAAGAGTTGAACGTGAGCGGCATGTTTCTCTAAAAAAAGCAGCTATTTCTTTGTACGCTTGAGGCTTTCGTTCTTTTAAGGATTGAAACACAGGATCTAATTTGTCAAAACCAATAAACAACCATTCACGTATTGGTTCAAACGCTTGGGGCAGTTCAATGGTACAGACTAGAATATCTTGAAGAAAAGATCTGATTTCTTTCCATGGCCAGTCACCATTAAAATAAAGCTCAAGTAAAAGCGATGGGTTTGTAGCTAAGTAGTGCCATTTTTGCGGATTTTTTAATTCACCTAAACCATCAGTTAGGAGTTTTGAAGATTTAACAAAAAGAGCGGCTTCTTGATATCGGAGCTCGGCGTGCTTTCCAAGGGTGAGTTTTTCATACCCATGGCCATAGTCTGCACATACACTCTCATTTATATTAATATCATTTAAAGCAATTACAACCCACTCTTTGAAACCAGCATGGTCCCAACAGAAAAAGCCAGCATTAGGAAAGCTGTGATTGATCATCGCCCCAAGACTGCGGTATTTTTCTCCGTCAATTTCGCCTAACTGATAGTCGGCCCCAAATTGATCTTCAGTTACATACATGCCCTTATAGTGGCAGATTACCTCACCACATTTGATAACGCGAGCGGCTACCACGCCAAGACCAATAAAGGCATTTTCTCCACCGATGTGAACAAGACGCAAATTTTCATCCGTCGCTCTAGGGAATTTATATGAGTAAAGTTTTTTATTTAATTCCAACACGGTGATTCTAAAGGGCAAGCTAGGAAAACTTGCCTCAATACATTGCGCCCCCGTAAGCTCAGAAAACTTCATAGCAGATATTCGCATATCCACACCTTCTGGATCACGATACTGTATCGTTCCCGTAAAAAGCGGTGGTGGCGCAGATATATTAACATAATAAAGAGGATATGTTTGCATTTAAACAATATACCAGTAATAATTATTTATTGCAATAATTAGGATATTTAATATGGTTTCATTTTTAAACAGTACGCTTAACCAACTTCACTCGTGTAGAGAATATTTAGTAAGAGGGAACTTGAATTTGACAGGCTCTCTATTTGGTTTTAGTGTTTCTAACGTCCTAGCTTCAGTATTTAATCAAAAAATTAATATTATCTCATCAAACGATTGCCTAACAGATTCTGCCTATGTTTGCGCAAGCATCACTCAAGAAGTTGCTCAAGAGCATCTTTTTCCCAGTGTAATTGAAGCCTTAGAAAATACCAATAGCTGGGATAATCTAGTAGTTTTTGCAGATAAGATCACCTACTGCGTTTTACCCAAGAGTGATCTTATAAAAAGCGCCTGCTGGGGCGCTCTTCTTAACGCGCATTACATTGCGGGCACCATCTTAGGCATTGGCCTAGGAGGCTATATCCTCTATCGAAGTGAATGTGACACCCCCAAAGAACTTGAATCCAATGAGATTGAATTAGAGCAAATTCCCCAGCCACCCGATCACTTAGCCGAACCCCATCAGAACCACACTTCCGCACCTGCAGCTTAAAAAAAGACGTCCTCTCAATCGAGGACGTCTTCATATCACAAGATTTACTCTAACTAACTTCTGACTTGAAGGGATGGCAGATGAGGCTTGAAAAAGAGAGTGCCATAGGAATTGGGGTAAACTGTAAATAACTTGGTAAAGCAAAAGAGGCGGCTGTGGACAAAACAGTTGTTAGACTTGTGCTTGTGCCAATGTTTGCAAGGCCGCTACCCCATCTATCTGTACATTTACCAAGTATGCCACCGGCAATAGAGCCAATGAGACAAAACCCGAGTTGATGTGGTACAGACATCAAATCACCGGTATAGATAATATTGATTGTATTGGTAAGGCTTAATGCTAGTCCTGCACCGCCAACAATACCGGCTACAGTTTTTGCTACTCTTTTTAGCGATTGATTATCACTTTCTTCAACCTTGTCAATGAGTCTTCCCATTAACGCCCCAGAACTACTTGCTAAAATGGTTGTGCCCATAGTAACCCAGCCACTTTGCCAATCATTAGGTGTAATAAGGGCATTGGCACCCAAACTCAAGACAGCACCCGCTCCAGCTGATATAACCATGCCTGCAGCTGTAGCCTTCTTTGAGCGATCTGCCCAAAAACCATATTCTTCGATTTGACAATTCTGTTGTATTGCTGTCATAAAAACGCTCCAGTAAAAAAATCAGCCAGCAGTATACAAGCCCGCACACAAAGATGTCGACAGGGCACTTGATTTTTAATAACATAACTTTAGCCTTATTATGTTCTGCCACCCGAAATGGTCATAAAGATATCGTCAATATACTGCTGCAAGATAAGCGTTTTGATGACCAACATATGCCATGTCTGGCATTAGCTGCATTACACCAGAAGGATGATTTAACACGTCAAGCTAGCTTACTTTCAACATATTGTACAGCGCGTGGTTGGAATCATGAGGTTATTCAGGATCTTGGC
Organism: Chlamydiales bacterium; assembly: GCA_021372185.1. Classification (GTDB taxonomy): domain Bacteria; phylum Chlamydiota; class Chlamydiia; order Chlamydiales; family FEN-1388; genus SZAS-7. Next base: position 2,666 of record JAJFUY010000174.1, read on the forward strand.
TCAGGCATGAACTACCATAAACAAGGGCTAAAAAAACTTTTAGATCATATTTTAGAAAGGAAAATCCGGCGCCTTGTAATCACTCATAAAGATCGACTGCTACGCTTTGGTGCCGAACTTGTATTTGCTCTTTGCCAAGCGCGTCAAATAGAAGTGGTGATTGTCAATCAGGGCGAAGATGTTTCTTTCGAAGAAGAACTTGCAAAAGATGTCTTGGAAATAATTACTGTGTTTTCTGCACGTTTGTATGGTGCGAGAAGTCACAAAAACAAAAAACTCATTGAAGCAGCAAAGGTCCTTATCGGCGATGACAGCAGCGAATCGGACACATAAAATTCAACTAGACTAGAAGGAATAGGAAATCCCTATGTTTCACCTGGCATTGCAGAAAATCTAAAAGATCTACCCCCAGCATTTATACTGGTAGCCGAAAAAGATTCCCTAAGACCCTCTGGCGAAGCCTTTGCCAAACGCTTGCAAGAAGCTGGCAATCCAGCCGTGATTTACTGCCAACCAGATGCCGACCATCTAGCAGGCAATACCACGCGAGCATCAGAACAAGCTTTGCCATCGCTAAGAGCTGCCGTGAATGCCCTTAATAATGCTTTTCGACAGTAAGGATAGCAACGAGATCCTTCAGGATTGTTTTTTGGCCATTTGTCAAGCTTTTTTGGCCACTTTTATGGCCAAAAAGTGGCCAAAAAAATGTAGCTTTGGCGCAAATCGCTGTGGTAAAAAAATTCGCATGCGTGCTATTATCTTTTTAATAAATGCACAGGATGCTCATGCCTACACTTTATGAAATGAATGAAAAGATTAGTCGCAAGGTAGGCAATACACTGGTAAGGCTGGGGGCTCCCCTATTGGATCACTTGGGCGTTAATCACTTTTATCATTATATAATCACTGATAGTGGGCAGTATGCGTCTGTAGGGTTGCATCAAAGTTGGCAAGAATATTTATCCTCGTGCGACACGATGAACGAATATACTACCCATTTCTTCCAAAATAGGCACAATCTTAAAGGCTTACTCTTTAATCAAACCGTGACAAATAAAAACTGGAAAAGTTTGACCTCGTTTGCCGCAAAACAGTTTAACGTCAATTTAGGCTTGCAGATCACGCAAAGTATTGATGGCGGGGTTGAAGGCTTTGGGTTTGCACTTAATACAAATGATTTTGCCCGCCATATGGCCTTGGTGCATGAACTGCCACTGTTACGACTTTTTATTAGCGAATACAAAAAGAAGATAGACCCCAACATTTTACGAGATAACTTTGTAGATTTGAACACTGAGTTTGGTGTTTTCGCTAAAAAGAAAAGCGCAAAATCTGCACTTAGCACTCGAGAATTAGCACTTAAGCAAATGAACGTTGCACAGCCAGTTTCATTTTCAAAACGAGAAAAGGAGATTGTTTTACAGCTGCTAAAAGGCTGCCCTACTTCTCAAGAAATTGCGCAACATCTCTTTATTTCTTTTCGCACAGTTGAAGACCATATTTTGCGGATTAAGGACAAACTTAACTGTTCGACAAAGTCCCAGCTTATACTAAAGCTTCAAGAATTAGCATCCTTTGGATTTGTATAAAATCCCGTAGTTTACCCAGTAGGTTCAATGTAGCCAAGCTTCCTATACTTACTATTATAAAAATAGTAAATTAAGGATTGCACATATGAACGCAAATAGTTCCCCATCAATAAATCACATTAGAAAAGCTGAGCATTTTGATAACCTTGACAGCAGGAACAGCAGTTGTTTTGGCTTGTTTCGTGGCCGTTTATTCAGCGCACTACATAATGCAGCCCCAGATGGCATCAAAAATGCTGTTGCATCATTTGCAAAACTTATTGGCCTTACTGAAAAAGTAAAAGTGCAGCCATGCCTGCCTAAAAAAAAAGACCCTACCTCTTTTAGCTATCTTTCCCAGGATGTTACACACCTTATTGCCGCTAAGCTGCCTATTGCCGACCTGAAAAATTTTAGATTAGTAGAAAAATGCACCAATCAATCGGCTACCTATCAAATTTTGAAAGAAAAGATAGCTTCTCTAGAAAGCTTTACTTCTTTTCTTCTTGCGCATTTTCATGAAACATGCTCCGCGGATGATATCGAACAACTTACTCTTACGCCAGAGTTTAGACAGGCAGTACTAGCATCTGCACTGACCCCATATAACAAAACCCTTCACAGTATGAAATTTGTATTGGTTGCTTTTTTAATGAAGCACTTAACCCTTGATGAAATGAATGAGTTTTACGGCTTTTGCTACGACAACAACATTACCGTTCCAAAACTCCATGGGAATGCGGCCATGTATTTCGCTAATAAAACCGTTATTCATACGGCCGCAGATTTCACCGACTTGTATTTTGCACCAAATAAACGTCATACTAAATACAATGATTCGCTTGCCTATTGGATAAATCAAGGTTTTGTTGAAAGTAGTGATGCGTACTTTTTTGAACTAGATTTAGTGATAAGAGAGCTCGAAAGTGAACTAAGAGAAAACAACTTCAGATCGGGGCTATCAGATGTTTTCAAAAACATGTTTCGCACTGCTTGCGAATTTCAAGATCACACCCAATTATTTGTGCAAAAAATTGAAACAATCGCTCAAATGATTGGCGGCATTTCTGATGCACAGCTCCAAAATCGTTATTTAGAGAATATCTTTGACTGTGCTTATTATTATAAACCTCATGACACAATACTCAATGCATTTTCTAATATCATCTTGAGTAAGTGTGGATTCGTCCATCAGCAAAGATAATGTGAAAATGGGGATGGTAGTCCGCAACCTTTAGGTCGGGCTGCGGCATCGCGTAAGCGATGGTAGTTTAGAGTATTGCCGAAATGCTGGAGGAAGC
>JAJFUY010000213.1 GCA_021372185.1 Chlamydiales bacterium
GATATTTGCCTTAAGGCTTTCGAAGTTAAGGCGTGTGTAAAATTAAGAGCTGCGAAGAATCGCAGCACTCCAGAGAGCTTCACTCAAAAAACAATTTTGCCATCTCATTTTAGGCATGAAAAAGCCCTTAAATCAACACCCTAGGCCAAACCGTGGGAACGCCATGCAAAAAACCATCAGAGCCACTTTAGTGGCGACTAAATCTTAATACAAATACAAAATCGGGCATGTGTAAGGGAAAAACCCCCTTACGCTTCGTTTTGGAGGTTACTGATAAGGTCTTCATTTTCTTGGATGTCGGCTAGGAATTTTTCTAGCACGCGTAGCACAAGGCGTGATGTGTTGTAGATGCCTGACATAGAAAATGCCATTTCAAGCTTGGGCTTTGGCGGGAAGTTTAAAGCCACAAGTACAAGTGTATGTGGTTCATTATTAAACTTTTCTGGCACAATCCAGATTACAAACTGGTCGTTGAAGAGCGTAATTTTTTCTTTTGACTCTACAACATGAAAGAACCGAGTAAGACTAGAGGAGTTGTCGTTATCCACTTCTTCGTGAAGAAGCCCAAGCTTCTGTAAAAGCTGTAGGTCTACATGAACAATACCATCAGGCACAAGTTCAGGAAGGTGGTTCATGAATTTTTCATACGAAGAATCAAGTTCTGCTATTTTGTCCATTAACGAAGTCCTATTACATAAAAATTACTCGTATCCCTCTCTTTAAATTTTTTGTATGCACTTGTCAAGATCCTTTTACAGAAATTGATTTTGGCTCTTCTCTTGACTTCTGCCTATTTGTCTAGGTAAACTACCCCAAAAAGGACTCCCAAATGCGCCATTTATTTTTCTTTGTTTGTGTCAGTTGTCATTCATTTTTAGCCGCTGTCTCTGTAGATTCCACCATACATGCTGAGAGTGTGATACTTATAAACGCTAAAAACGGGCGTGTCCTCTGGGAAAAAAATGCCGATAGCGCCTCTTACCCCGCAAGTACCACCAAAATTGCCACGGTATTTTATGCCCTCATGCAAAAGCCAAATGGTCTACGGGATCGTGTGGTGGCCCAAAAAGAGGCTTTAGCCTGTATATCCCCATACGAAAAACGTCGCGATAACTACTCAAAATACCCCTCATACTATAATGAGAGTGATGGAAGCCATGTAGGTATAAAACTCGGTGAAGAGATGAGTTATGAAGACTTGCTCTATGCTACCATGCTTGCCTCAGGGAACGATGCTACAAATATGCTGGCTCAATATGTAGGACAAGGCTCTATTGACCGCTTTATGACAGAATTAAATGCCTTTACAAAGCGCCTTGGGCTTACAAAGACTAATTTCTGCAATCCCCATGGCCTGCACCATCCAGAACATGTAACAACAGCGCGAGATATGGCACGGCTTGCTCAGTGTGCTATGTATCACCCGATGTTCCGTAAGCTTGCTAAATCTCAAAGCTATGAGCGCCGTGCTACTAACAAGCAGCCCAAAGCCATGTATACGCAGACAAATAAGCTTATGCGCCCTGGTAAACACTTTTATCCCTATGCCGTTGGTATAAAGACGGGCTATCACTCTAAAGCTCAACATGCACTGATTGCCGCGGCCGAAAAAAATGACAGACTCTTAATATGCGCCATCATGCGCTGTAAAGACCGCCCAAATATGTGGGAAGATGCCAAAAAGCTCTTTGAGGCTGCCTTTAATGAAGCAGTAATCCAAAAGCAAATAGTACCTGCAGGTGCGCAGTCATTTACCAAGGTGCATGATTTAGCCGTTGGTCCAGTAGGCACGTATACAAAAGACCCGCTAGTAATTAGCTACTACAAAAGTGAAGAGCCAACAGTAAAATGCCTACTTGCCTGGGACAGCCTAGAGCTACCCATAAAGGCCCATCAAAAAATAGGCGAAATCCAGTTACAAGCCGACAACGAAACCATCAAAAGCGTTCCTCTCTATGCTCAAAGCGACATGCACGCAAAGTGGACAGCAAAGCTTGTGCAACATGTCTCCCAACATAAAATAGCCTATCTTTTGGGTGGGGTTGTCATGCTAGCTCTTCTAATCTTCATGTTCCGACGAAAGCGGTAAGGCCATGGTATTCCCCTGCCCTTGCCCGATTTTGTATTGGTATTGGTATT
>JAJFUY010000205.1 GCA_021372185.1 Chlamydiales bacterium
TCGGGCAAGGGCAAGGGCACAAAGCCGCACTCGAGGTTCGAGTGCGGCTTAAAGGGTTAGTCACTATTTACGAAATATAGCCTTATTGAGGTCAGTGATGCTTTTGAGGATTGAGTTGAGTAGGTCAGACTGGTCTGTAACGGTTTGTCTTGTTTGGTCAAGGTTTGACTGTAGAGTGGATCCTAGGTTTTGAATGACTTTTCTTCGCGCTCTAATGTTATCTATAACAGCCTGCAAGTGGGCATTAATTTCAGCACGAACTTTGGCGTTATCATCGGATAATTTACCTGCTACAGTGGGGTCACCATTCAAGTCACTATGAGCCGCACTTGGGACAACGTAGCTATAACCCCAGCCTATTCTCATGCCGGAGTTTGTGCTGGTGTTATCAGCTACTGAAAGAGGCTGAATAGAAGTTAAGGCTCTTCCTACGTTTGGGTCTATGCTATTAAGAGCGAATAAGTTTTGTCCATTAATATTTGCTAAACTTGACTGAAGCCCAGATGACCATGCAGAAATAAAGGCAGTTTTAAACGATGTAGAATACTGAGTTTGAGCAAGAGCCGCCTGGCTTTGAGCTGGTGTTGCAGTAAATGTGCTTACTGCTGGTTGTAGGGGTATATTTACACTTCCTGACCCGCCGGTAAGACTGTTCCAGGTAATGCTGCCTGGGGTTGTACCAATTTGAGGAGTGTAGGTAATGGTTATTAGAGGGTTACCTGTAAGATCTTTTCCAACACTGGACATGATAAAGCTTTGAGTGCCGCCATTAGCAGAGCTTGACGCCCACCAGTCTGCAACGTCTGCTACGCTTAGTCTGTCATAGCCAAAGGTGAAGCTATCAAGGTTGTCGGTAGTGAGTGTTGGAGGTGCGTGTACACTTTGATCGGGCTGGCCCACATAGGTAGGAACGCGTGCCATCATTTTGGTATATTCTTGTTGGTAGGTACCGTAGAAAATAAGGTTACGGCTTTCTACCCCGATAGTGTCTTGTAGGCTTGCCAGCATCTTTTGGAGGCTTTCAAGGGTTAAAGCCATGATGTAGCGTTTTCTTATTTCTTCTGGTGAGTGAATGTTTTGGTTTTGGATAGCGCTTAATACAGTGAGCGCAAAGTCCATAAATAGCTGCATTGTTTGGGCATCTTCAGGTGGTGCTGTAGTGGTAAAGTGGTTGTTAAGTAAAAACTGGGCCCAAATTTTTTGCTGCTGAACCGGTGTTTGGTCTGCAAAATAGGACTGAAAGGCGGTTCCATAAAAACCGGTTGTAGGGGGCTGTAAGAGGGGGATTGCTACTGTAAAGTTGTCGCTAGAGACTATTTTTTGCTCTAAGAACTTGTAGACGTCTGAGGCATAGGATTGAAAAAGCGCTTGAGTTGCAGCATCAGTAGCTGGTGGGTCAGTAAGGTTTTTTGATTGGAGGAAATAGACCCACACTTCTTGCTGGTCTTCTGCAGAAAGTGTGCCAAAAAGGGATTGAAAAGTAGCTCCATAGACCCCGCTACTCGGTGCCTGTGGCTCTAGGGGGTTTACGGCTCCTCCTGTATCACCATCAAAATCTAGATCAATTGGTGAAGTCATGGTTTTAGCTCCTTATGATGCACCTTGGAAGATGGATGTTAAAATAGTAGACAGCTGGCCAATCATAGTAGTTAAAAGGCTTGCTGCCTGGTTAAAACCAGTTTGCGCCTGGGTTTCTTGCGATGTTTGCGCATCTGCTTGGTTGGATATAATTTGAATTTTAGATTGTGTGTTGGTGATGTACTGTTGTAAAAGTGAGTTTATCTGTCCGCGTTTTCTTGAGTAGCCTGATTCAAACGCATTTTGTCTTTCATCAGAGGTTGAGGTAAACACGCCGTTATATTGAGGGTCCCATGCGTGTGTCATACTGCGGATCACAGTGGCATTAGGGGCTGTTTCCCAGTTACTTACGTTATATATTGTTACAGGCTGTGTCATTGAGTCATAAATTGTATGAATGCCTCCATCGGGAAATGGCGGATAATTTGGCATTGGGATAACGCTGTATACATCCCAACCTGCATAAGGGCCGCCTGATGGAAAAACGGTAGGTAAGCTTGCAACAATTTGTGTATTTAAAAAGGTTCTATAGGCAGCTTGTACAGCTTCTAGCTTTTGCTGCTCTGTCATGCCGGGAGTAAAGGTTACGGGAGGTGAGGTGTTGGTTATTGTGTAAAAGCCAGTTTGGGTTTGAACAGCTGCATTTTGTCTTACGCCGTGAGAGTCAAAAGTATAAGGTTGTATATTTACTCTATACTGCTGCTGGTAAGAATAGGTAAATGTAATACCGGCAGATGTGGTGTTAAATGAAAGGGTGTTTTGTGCCTGAGGCTGGAAGTTATTATACCCAGTAGTAGTTACAGGTCCAAGAGCTACTAAAACGGCTGTAGGTATAGCAGAAAGCGCATCGATGATTACAGCAGGACCTCCACCGCCTTGTTGTTGAACATTAGGAGCAGGTGGTTGGTAGGCAATATTCACCGACTTGATTATGTTAGAGCCATTTATCCCTTTGAGGTTATCGCTAAGAGCTTTTGTAAGGTAGTCATCCATCGAAAGTTTGCCATAACCTAGCGTCCAGTCATCTAAATTATTTATATTGGGTTTGGCTAAGCTGGAAGAGCCGCCAATATAAAAGGCGCTGGCTTCTCTTCCCATCATCTCGGCATATTCACGCTTGTAGCGGTTTAAAAAGGCAACGTTCTCACCAACTACGCCTATATTGTTTTGTAGCGCGGTAAGCATAAGTACTACAAGGTCATACACACTAAACATGAGCGCGCGTCTATTAATTTCATCAGGTGAGAGTGCATTAACCTGCATGCCATCATAGGTTGCCTGCACAAAGGTCATAAACTTGGCAAGTATGGTAGGGTCTTGCGCCACTACAAGTGGATCTGTTGCTGAGAGGTTGTTTTGTGCTAAGAACGTAGCCCATAAGACGTCTTTTTGCGTGCCAAAACCCACTACTTTATCGGAGTATTCTTCGCCTAAGTATCCTTCAACAATGTTTTTGTATTCGTTTGGTATTGTTGTCATAAACTATTTCCTGTTATCTAAATATTGAAGCAATTAAGCCTTTTAAGCTGTCTACAATAGAGTTAAATAGGTCAGCTTGCTGTGTAACTGTTTGTCTTGACTGGTCAAGGTTTGACTGTACAGCTGTCTGTATGTCTTGTACTACTTGGCGTTTTGATCTAATATTTTCTATGTACTGCTGGTCTCTTGCGTTAATCTCAGCTCTGGCTTTTGCGTTTGCATCAGATAGAGCTCTTAGTGAGTTAGTTGGTTGGGTGATGTTAGATGGTGCTACGTAGGTATAAGGTTTTGAAATTGAGGCAAGTACGTATGGGTCTGTATTGGTGTTTGTTTGAGCAAAAATTTGAGAGCGAATAAGCTGTCCCTGTAGGTTAACGTCTGTTGTTCCTGCAGGAATAGTAGCCGCTGCAATTGGATATCCGTTGATAAGACTTTGAGCAAACGTGGTGTAAAAGTTTGTGGGAGATGCTAAGCCAGATCTTGCATTCCAAAACGTTTTAAAAGCCGCTTCAAAGTTAGCTACGTTTTGGTCAAATGTTGTGCCAACAGGTATTCCGGCGACGTAAGGAGTTGAACCAATGACAAAAGGGTCAAATCCAATATAGCTTACTAGTTGGTTTCCGGCTATTTGAAGTCCAGGAATACCCGCTTGTCCAATAAAGAAAGTATCATTGGCACCTGTAGCTTTTTGGTTAGCCCACCAGCGTGCGATATCTTCTACGCTTATGTTGTCGTAGCCAAAAGTAAATTTACTCCAGTCAGGGTTTGCGGCGTTCACATCTATGGGAGAAACGTTGCTACTTTCACCCCCAACCATTGTTGGAACGCGGGTAAGCATACTGGTGTACTCTTTTTGCCATCTAGCATAAAATGCTATATTTTGGGATTGAACTGTCACTGTTTCCTGTAATGAGAGCAGCATGCTAAGAACTGAAGTAAGAATGCCAAACATGATGTTGCGTTTTTTAATTTCTTCTGGTGAAAGTTCTATGTTAGTACTTGCAGGCACAAAAATTAAATTAGCGGCAATTTGCTGGTTGATATAAGTAAATAGAAGCTGTTCTTGCCCGGGGGGTACTGGGTCAGTGAGGTTATTGGCAGTCAAAAAATTAGACCATATCACCTGCTTTTGCGCATCTGATAGCGTGTTAAAAAACAGATCCATGATATTGCCATAAGACGTACCAACAGCAGGTGGTGGGGGCAAAAAGGGGTTAATAGGTGAAACTGTCATAATGTTGCCTCCAAATACTTTTTGTTTCTCTAATATTATCTCGCAATGCCATCTGCCATTTTTTCTATAAGCTGTGTTAAACGGCTTAGTAGGCCGGTTGCTGATTTATAAAACTCTTCAAACACAAACATCACTTCGCGGAGGTTTTCTCGTTCTGTATCGTTAAACGATTGAGAAGACACTATCGCGTTACTTAAGTCCCTCTGGAATGATCCTGGGTCGCTTGTCTGAGTATCTTGTATCCATTTTTGTATAGCTGTTGATTGGTTAGTGCTTTGTAATGCCACGAAGTCACTTTTTACTTTGTTTAAAGCCTGTACAAGACCGGAGCTTGCCGAGCCTCCACCTTGAGCTGTAATCTGTGAAGCTAGGTAGTTTAAGTTTGTAATGATGGTAGTAACTGAGTAGGATGCTACTTGGTTGGCAGCTGTGTTTAAAGCAGCAAATACCTGAGCATCTAGAGGTGATGTTGAGCCAATAGACCCGGCACTGAGGTGATTAAAGTAATCTTGGTAGGTTGCAGAGTTTTCTACACCAAGACGAGAGATTGTGCCTAAAGATTGGTCGTAGGTATTTTTTTCAAAGGTATCGTACTGGCTTTGAGGGTTTGACGAGTTTATGTTAACGTTGTTTAAGTCAGTTAAGCTCATGACAAACTTTTGAGGGTCTTTTTGGTTCATCAAGTCTTGAAGTGAGTTTAAATAGCTTAATGCTGTCTGGTTAATGTCTATAGCGCTCTTGAGTGCCTGCATTTCGTTAAAGAGAATCTCATTGCCACGAGATACATAGTCAACCATCAACACCTGCTGAATGGACATAGAGTCAGTCCGAGCGGCATTACCAATAAGGTGGGTTTGGGCAGCAGCTGATATTGCCTGGTGAAGTACGCCTGCTACGTTATAGACAGAAGAAGTTGAAATGGCTGTAACTTTTGCTATAGCCGCTTGAGCGTTCGCGCTATTAGTAGGGTCAGAAATTGGATCCCAGCCAGCAGCTCTTAAGGTGCGGATAAGCTTATCAAGGCCTTGGGCCATGTACTGGTCCATTGTGGTAGTAAGGCTTGTAACGCCGCTACCGTCAGGTGGTGGTACAAGTACGTTGGCAGGAGTTCCTGACGCAATAGTACCGGTAGTGTTTACGGCTTCTGTTGGGCCTTGAAGGGTAGTTGTGCCAAAGCTTCCGTAGCTATAGGTCTGGAAGTTGCTGCTATTAACAGATTTCATCTTAGACCAGTTGTTTAGCAAGTTGATAGCATCAGATACTGTAGTGGCACTTGTGGGGCCATTGAAAACAATAGTTCCAGAATTAAGGTTGGCCATAGTTACAGCGTGGGCTGTACCTGCAGAGTCTACAATTTGAGCGCCAAGACCTGTTAAAATTTGTACCATTTGGTAGTTATAGTAGGTTTGGGCATCTTCCGAAATTTCAAAGTCAAAGATACGAGGGTCTGTAGCAAGTACGGTCGAGTTAGTGGTATTTGGCTGCAAGAAGTTTACTAAAATCTGGGTCATAACGAGCCCTCCGTTAACTATTAATTTGTAATTTGCGAGAAGAGAAGCCAATAAATCCAAAGATTTTCATGGTTTTTCATATCTTCTCCATTCTTTCCTCTACTTCTTAGTATACTATAAATAAAATTTTAAAACAACGACATGTGTCAAATCTTTATTTTCTAGAGAGCGGCGGGACAAGATACGGGTAGGATGTAGTCTTAAAAAACCTCAACGATAAAAACGATAGAACGATAATAACGATAAAAAACAAAAAAATTAATGTTTTGGTTTTATCGTTATTATCGTTCTATCGTTTTTATCGTTGAAAGTTTGGCGGCTGCAAGAGCTATTTACTCAACAACTTTTTGTGCAATGTCCCAGATGTAGCCAAATGGGCAGCGAAGGCGTGCTCTTAGATCACCCCAGAAAGTCATGTTTGGTTCTAGTACACTTGTCATGCCCAGTTTTAAGGCATTGGCATAGACACTTTTTACATCGTCAACATAAATATAAAAGACGCATGATGGAGTACTACCTGTTGCAGCAGGGCTCGTACCTTCAAAATCTAAGCCTTCTTTTACTACTAAAATATTGCTTCCGCGATAGCGTAAACGAACTGTAACGAGCTCTTCGGTATTTTTTGGATTATCGGCTTCAAAAATATTCACAAAACCAAAAGTGTTGATATATAAATCGCGTGCTTTTTTTACATCGGGCACACTTACAATTGTGGTAACCCAGTTAAGACCTGGCCACGGGTGGGGTCTTATTTCAACGTTTTCAAACCAAAATGTATTAACGGTGCTCATAGTATTATTTTCCTTATTTCCAAGCGGGTTGATTTTTTAAAAGCTGTTCTGCCATTTGGCGAGCAGCTTGTGGGTCTAGTCCCTGTGAGCTAATATAGTAGCCTGAAGTTAGCTCTAAAACCTCTGAATAGGGGCGTAACTTTCCTTCACTATCTGCGCAGTATGCACAGTAGGGGATTGATTCTTTACCGAGCGCATGGTCGGCACTGGAGCCAAAAGGCATTCCGCATGAGGTACAAGATTCACATCTATTCATATTTTCTCCTTTACTAGTTTTACAAAAAATTGGATAAGCTCAGGTCCCTTGGCAGTTAGAATAGAGCCTGACGGGCAAAATAAATCGCTATTGGCTAAGTAATAATGAATAAGCCCAAGCCATGTATTTACAATGAGGTGAAGCGGTGCATCAAATGCATTGTTTGAGAGTGCATTTTGAATATGAAACGCAATTCCCGACTGAATATTTACAATACTTGCACGTATTTCTGCCGGTAGATGAGGCCCACAAATAACAAGCTGAATATAAAAGGGCTCCCACTCTTGCAGCACATCTAGATGTGCCTTGAGGACCGCTTCTACACTGCCTTCCTTCATAACATCTTGAAATTTCAGTCCTAAGTGCATGCCAAAATCATCAATCACAGCTAAAATAAGCGCCTCGCGAGTGGCAAAGTGCGCAAAAAGCGAACCGTGCGCAACACCCGCAGCAAGGGCAATATCAGCTGTTTTTGTAGCAAGCAATCCCTTACGAGAAAACTCCTGATACGCTGTTTTCAACAGCTTCTCTTTTGTCTGTACCTTTTGATCATGTCTGCTATTTTTCATGTATTGAGTAACCACTCATTGAGTTTCCGCTCATTATGAAACAATTACTCATTTATGTGCAACCTCTAATGAGATTGAAATTTTATTTTATAAGATGTAGGGTGGGAAAAAATGTTCGGGAACTAAAAACTTATGGATCCACATGGCCCACTTTCGTCCAGGTTGCCAGAAAACGAAATCAATCTTCCTTCCCCAGTCAAAAAACAGCAAAAAACAGCAGATGTTCAAATATCGAAGACCTTTCAGCGGCAGGTAAAGCCGCTTCCAGAAAACGGTGGAAATAAAAAAGCGGCTTTTAAAGCGGCTCGTGTCACATTAGAGCTCACATCTCCTGTAATGCAGATGGCTATTCATCAAGTAGAACGATCCCTTCAAATAGCCACTTCAGGCCAATCGCTAGAAGAGCGCTTAGAGAATATGCCGGAAATTCCTGGCTCTAAAGGTATTAACGGGGCTTATTTTGTGGGGCCAGTTACTAATCGGTTACTGCTTGTAAAACCTGCAATTCAAGAGCCTGGCATGCCAGGTTGCACAAGAAGTGATGAAGCCCATCCAGCTCAAGAGCCAGGAAAAAGTGCCATTAGAGAACGGCTAGCCTATGCCTTACAGCAAGAAACGGGCATTCCTTTTGGCGTACCAGAATCAACGGTTCATCTATTTAGTCATGAAATGTTTGGTCTTTCATCCAGTGTTGATAAAGCGCTTTTTTCTCTAAATGCTTTTGATTTTTTATCGCGGCAAGATGTGGTGAATTTTGTCACAAACTCGGCCACAAACACATTTTGCCCAGCTTTTAAAGAGCGGCTGACCCTAAAGCTGCAAGAGCTTGTACCCGATAAAGAACTCTATGATCAAATCAGAGCCTTTATTGATGATCCGAATAACAAAAATCTGGCATCACTCACGCATGATCCAAATTATGTAGAAGTTATACAAACTGCTCTTCGTGGAATAATGCGATTTGCACCAGCTGCTCTTATAAAGCCTCTCTTTGGTCTGCTGGTGATAAAACATAATCCTGACTTTATAGAGCAAGCTGGAATGGCGGCCTATAATGGTATTGTATCTGGTTCCCAAGTGCCTGTAGAGCCTACTTTTTGTTCAGCCCAGGCAGTAGAGCATGGTTGCATCTCGTTTGATTCAATAGCCTATAACGATGATCAGACCGAGATGGAGCTTGTTCCAAAATTAGAGTTTGAAAAGGTGCTCTTTGATTTACTGGTCTTTAGCATGGACCGCCACCTTGCCAATATTCTTGCCCGTAAAATCACTGTAGATCAGATTAGAACAAATATATTACATGCAGATCCTAAGGACAAAAATCGCCTTCAGGCAATGCTTGATCATGCAAAAAAGAAGGGCTCAGAGTACGTCTATGAGCTTATTTTGATAGATCATGGAGGCTCATTTCCTGATCCTACATACAATATGGACGCTATTGAGCCTATGATGGATTGGAAGTATCTAAACCCGGCAAATGAAAAAATTTCACCTGCAACTAAAGCCCGTATAAGCAAGCTTGATCCAGCAGCAATTGCTCAAAAGCTAAAAAAAGAAGCAGCTTTCTTTGAGCAAAAATATGGCAAATGTTGTCATGTAAGTATAGAAACCATTCAATTTCAGCAATTTTGCTGCATGGTGCTTCAAGAAGCTATTAGACAAGACAAAACACTGAGCCAGATAGCTCAGTTCTATGAAGAAAAACTCCCCAGCCTGTATCAAGTTAAAGTTCATAGCAAAAAAGGTATAAACTGGGCCTCTGTTCAAAAGAAAATCAAAATAACTTTAAGTGATCAATAATGATACAACTACACAATCACGACTGCATAATATATAGCTACAACACAAAAACCCAACAAATTGTGATCAAAAGCGATACTTTGCACCAGCGATTAAAAGATGGTGTAAAAATCCCAGAAAATCGCACAAAAGATTTTGGCGACAGACATGTCGTACACCTTGCCGACGGTCAGCTTTTCCATAAAGCTTTTAGCGAGTTCTTTGTTAAAGAGCTAGACCAAACAGTTTTTCGCTGGACGGTTTCTTCTGTTATAGCAAAGTAAGATATGCTGCTATTGCAAATAGTTGTTTGCATCTTCAAGAGAAAGAGCTCGAAAGTCGATAGTATAATCAGGGTAGGCGGCCAGTAGCTTTTTGGCTTTACTTTTTAGATCTTCTATGCGGATTCTTGTTTTATTTCTCTTAATCTCGGCAATTACCATCTTTTTATCTAGGTCATTGATGGCAACAAGGTCAATTTCATTTGTATGGTCGGGCTCAAAATAGCTTCCAATGTGATTGTACTGATGGGATGCAGCAAAAAGGTCCTGAAAAAACTGTTCTAAGGTGCTGCCAGTAAAAGTGGACAAGCTGCCATCTAAGACTCTTTTGATGTAGTCAAAATTACCAGTCTCTACAGCTGTGCGATTTTTATAGATAAATCGAAACCAGAACTTTAAAAAATGATCTTTTATCTTGTATTTGATTAATTTTGACTCGGGTTTTGCATTTATAGGCTTATACCGTGTGATGATAAAATAGTCTTTTTCAAGTTTTTCTAAAAATCCTCCCACGTCCTTTTGTAAAACGGATTCTATTTCGCTACGACTTGTTTTGCCAGAAGATATGAGTTCAAGTATCGAAAAGTAGTTGCCATAATCTTTTCCAAACTCTTCAATCAGAAGGTTTTTGCCTTCATTAAGAAATGGTGAGTTTTCTGAAAGAATAAAATTGACCATGTCACTAAGGGTAAAAGTTTTCTGAGATAAAAAAAGATCTATGTATTTTGGGGTGCCACTTGTTAGCATATAGTATGCAAACAATACCTCTAGATCTGGATGTTTATGTTCTTTAAGAATGGTGGAGAGGTCGAGTATAGAAAATGGACGCAGGTGAATCATCCGATTTGCGCGGCCAAATAAGGGCTCTTTGGATTCTTCAAAAATCTTATGCGTTAATGAATGGATTGAGCCAAGAAAAAGTACCTGGATTTTGCTTTCAAATTTGTTTAAATCCCACAATTGTTGAATATCAGAGTAAATAGAGGGGTTTATATTATAAAATTCCTGGAATTCGTCAACTATAAGTACGAATGGCCTTGTTTTGGCAAGCTCCAATAATAAGGCAAAAATGTCCTTAAATTGTGTGATTTCACCGAAAATTGGAATGTCAAATACAAGTTTAATTTGCTTGATAAATTCCTGACAGAGAAGGGGTTCAGATTTTTTAGAAACAAATAAATAAAGATGGGGTTTTTTCTTAGAAAAATGCAGCGAAAGAAGCGTTTTGCCCATCCTGCGTCTACCGGTAATTACTACCATTTCCGCAGCATCGTTTATCCTCAAATAGCTTTCTTCAAGGAGCCTCAGCTCTTGCGAGCGTCCATAAAATCTCATAATTGTAACCCAGGTTACCGTAATACATGTTACAGTAATGTGTATCACAATGAGTCTTAATCTTGCAAGCGTTGTTCGCATTTCCGGAATCTACTTCAAAAAACGCACCATTTTTACCTAAAAATGGCCGTATTCAAGGAAATACGGCCAAAATAGCTTATAAAGTGGCTGGCCTGCCAATTGGTATACTGGTGAACTTTCTAAAAAGAAAGCTGGAGTGGAAAAGACTGCAGAGCAATGAAGAATGGCTTGAAGAAGAAGCAGTGGATGAGCCATCAATGGTTTAGTCCTTTTCTATAATTTTATCGTTCTAATCGTTATATCGTTCTAATCGTTGAGATAGGCTAGCTACAATTGTAACTAGGAAATATGCAAAATGCGTGCATTAAAAGCACGCAACCTATTTGTAATTAGCCTGTTAGAGCTGACTTAGTTACAATTTCCCCGGGAATTTAAGCAAGAAGTGATCAAGCCCATGCAGCTCAAGAGCCAGGAAAAGGGGCCATTAGAGAACGGCTAGCCTATGTTTTGCAGCAAGAAACGGGTATTTCTTTTGGCGTACCGGAATCAACGGTTCATCAATTTAGTCACGAAATGTTTGGTCTTCCTTCTCCTGTTGATAAGACGCTTCATGCACTAAATGCCTTAGTTACTTCGGGAACATACTGTTCTAAGGCAAGCTTCCAGGGGTGGCAGGTGACGTGGTCATAGCGCTTTGAAAAGCTATCTTGACTCAAGACAACAGCTTCGCAATCTGGAATATCTTTTGTAAGACGAATGAAAGACCCAATATCTGCTTCTTCAATAAGATCACTGCTTTTGATTTCTATGCAAAGCAGAGGAGCCCCTGGTCTTTCTACAACGAGGTCTATTTCAACATTACCTGCGGTACGAATATAAGAAAAACGATAATCGGGCTTAAAGTAGCTTGCGAGTCGCATAAATTCTAAAATAACAAAATGCTCAAAAGCATCTCCATAGGCAGATGTCTTTGGCAAGAGGGGGAGAGTGAGCCTTCTTGATAAGCTACGCACAACGCCGGTATCAAAAAAATAAAATTTGGGTTTTTCTGATAACCTTTTACGAAAAGAGTTATGAAAAGGGATGAGAAAAAAGCCGATTAACGTATCTTCGAGAATGGAAAAATACTCTTTAATAGTTTTGTCATCAACACCAACATCTTTTGCAATATTGGCATAGTTAATAATTTTGCCATTACACTGAGCTGCAACCTCAAGAAATCTCCGAAACGCTGGAAGTTTTCTCACAAGCTGTTCTTCTAAAATTTCTTCTTTTAAATAGGTTTCTGCGTATGCTCGCAAATACAATTCTTTATCGTTATTAGATTCTAGGTTAAAAATTTTTGGCAAAGTTCCCCAGTGTAAAGCCACATCTAAGTCAAAGAGTTCTTTTATTTCAAAACATGATAGTGCAAACAAATGATAGACAAAGGCGCGTCCAGCTAATAAATTAGCACCTCCTCGTTTTAGTTTTCTTGCACTAGACCCTGTTAAAACAAATGTTTTCTTCTTTTCTTCGATAAGTCTATGAACTTCATCAAGCAATTTGGGAATCTTTTGTATTTCGTCAATAATGACGTGCGTTACAGTATCCGGAAGTGCGTTTACAATCGCATACAATTGACCAGGATTATCAAAAAATTGCGCTTCAACTTGAGAATCTAGCAAATCAAAGCGTACTGTTTTTCCAGAGTCAAATCGTTCTAACAAAAGCGTAGTTTTGCCAGTACCCCGAGCTCCAAAAAGAAAAAAACTATGCGAATGCGAAAATTTTCTAAGCCGTTTAAACATGATATACTCCGGAATTGTCAACCAAATCCGGAGTATACTCCATTTTTGTCATTAAAGCAAGTATTTGTTCGCATTTATGGAGTATATTCCGAAAATGTCAACCAAATACGGAGTATACTCCGGATTTGGTTTCGATCAATTGTTTTTAGCTGGACGGCTGTCGTGTTCCCATAGCAACAAAGTTGCCATGGGCTAATCAAAGACCAGCACCTAAACGGCGCTTAAAACGTACTGTATTTAATAGCACCGTTAAGGTGCTAGTCTTTGAATAGCCCACTGCCAACGGCTGTGGGTATGTTGTTAAGTGTTTTATGTCCTCGGTTGAGAGGACGTCTTTTTAACGCAAACATGTGAAAAGAATGGGTAATGCTAAGGGCGTGCTCCTTTAGCTTTTATAAACCAGACCTTTGGTCTGAGAACATAGATTTGCCCGTTCATTTTTCGCTGGGCTAAAAAAAAGAGCTTTACTGGAGTTTTTTGGAGAGGGTGGCGGCGATTTTTGTGAGGGCGAATTGAACGGATTGGATTTTTTTGGTGAGTTCGGGGACTATGAGTTGCATTTGTTGTTCGATTAGGCGGTGGGCGTGGGGGCCTTTCCAGAGGGCTTCTTGGCCGGGGGTGCCTTCGTTCATTTGGGTAAGTTCCGCGCTTATGCTTTTGACGTGGTCTAGGTCTTTACGGATGATGTCTAGTTGCTCTGTATTTTGGCCGTTTTCGTGCTGGATGGTGTTGGCAAAGGCTTCTAGGCTGGCTATTTGCTTGACCATTTGGCTTAATAGCTCAGTGAGTGTTGTGGTGTGATTTGTGGCCTGCTCAAAGTAGTCTCCTGAGGTGTTTTGCTCGGGTTTTTGTTCGTGGCCTTCTTCGTCCCACTGGCGCATAGTGTATTTGCCTGTGCTGTCATAGATGACTTCAAGGGCTAATTTTCCGTTGTTATGCCATTGCCTTGCTGTTTTGACTGGCAGGTCATCTGCAAATTCAGCATCTACTACTAAACGATTTTGGCTGTTCCAGATTTGTTCTTTGCCTTGCCGTTTGCCATGTACAAATTGGAGCATGCGTTTTATTGAGCCATTGGCGTAAAAAAGCCGTACAACGCCATGTAAGAGGCCATTTTTGTAAGGGATGGCAGATTTGAGGGTGCCATCAGTATAAAATGTCTCTTGAAGGCCATCTAGCTTTCCATTTGTATATCGTTGACGCGATAAAAGCATGCCTTCATCGCTATAAGACACGGCCTCACCTTCAAGCTTGCCGTGAACAAATAGATGACGCGACCGGCATCTTCCAGTTTGGGTAAAGTAGGTGGAGGGGCCATGGAGCAATCCATCTTGAAAGTACTGGGTAAGTGCTATTTGGCCGTCTGAGTAATATTCATGTTTTACAGTGCTGTTTTGGTATGGATTAATGTCTGGAGTAAGCTCTTGGTGTGGTTCTATGGCATTATTTTGAGGTGTCTGTATGTTATGAGATAGAAGCACTTTTTGCAAAATTTCTATATTTACTCGGGCTGTTTCTTGAAGGTAGTTATAGCGTTTTGTATTGATACGGGCCTTTCTGCGGGCAATTTCTTGAGCGGAAAGCTTGTCAGCATCAAAGATGAGAGTTTCAAGGTTGAGTTTATGTAGTTCTAAATAACGCTCGCTAAAGGTTGCCAGGATATAGGTGTAGGCAGGTTCTTTAGTAAGGGCAATGACGGCCTGATTTGCAGTATCTGATAAGTCAGTGTGAAGTTGCTGTTCTAACGCTTGATACTCTAAAATGAGTGTGTGGCATAAGTCTTGGCAGACAGTCATACTTTGTAAAAGCTCTTGCATGCAGGCAATAATTGCGGGCTCTGTAACACTAGCTGGCATTTGAGCCTTTTGGATTCTATCAAAAATCATCCCATCAAGATCGTACTGCTTTTGCAAAAGATTATCTACAACGGTAGCTAAGGGGATATTGGGAACTGGGTGAAAGCCAATTCCGCCGTCTGTTGCATTTACAAGGCTTGTGTCGCCAATTTTTTGTGAGTAGTTGGCGATAAAAAGAGCTTCTGCAACCCACTTCCAGAGGGTTGTAACGTCTTTGCCATGAATATCTTTTTTCTGGATCACATCTTCTTCGGCGGATTTGGTGACAAAAAACTCTTTTTCTGGATGTATTGGGTGGTTGTGGATGCCGTTTGCGTAGGATTTTTCATCGCTATAAGCAAGGTCCACTCCAGTTAATATAATGGGGTTGCAACCAAGAGCTTTGGCAATGGCTATGGTGAAGTTAATGACCCCAAAGCCTTCTTCTATAAGAGTGTTATTTTCTACTATGCCAAGTTTGCCTTCAATCCAGTTTGTAATTGGGTAGCCGGGAGTGCCTGTCATATACAAGTGCGTGCCGTGGATGAGGTCAAGAGCGTCAGTTGAGGCGCGATTTCTATAAAAGTAGGGGACAGTAAAGGCCTGGTTCATAATAAGGCGTGTAAATTGGGCCGTATTTGGGTCTATTGTTACGCCAAAGTGCGGCAAAAACCCTACAGAATTGAGGGCATTCATGGCAGTGCCACTAGCAAATATCAGCGCGCGATTTTTGAGGGTGGTGATGAGCTCAAGGTCTTTAGTTAAAGAGGGGCCAGCACCGCAAATAATGGCGGGCACATCGGTAAATTGGTTAAAAAGCTTATTGCCGTAGGCGCTTTCTTGCATTTTTAACAAATTGCGGTAGTAGTTGGCAAAAAATTTAGCGCCATGGTTACCAAATTCTCTCGGCAGCGCCATTTTCATATCCATAAAAAAGCGTAAACGAGAAGATAACTCATTGCACTTTTCACCTTTGGTTTTTAGGTAGCCAGGTGTTGGCTGAAAGCTAAAGTGACGTATAGCAAAGGTACCAGCAAGAGAATAGAGTACCATCTGGTCATTATCTACAAAGGCCAGCCTTACTTGGCTGTCATGCAAGAGCTCTGTGGCTTTTTTGGTGTGTAACAGATTGTACAGTACGCCTAAGTCATCTTCTAGGAGCACTAATGCTCTTTGAGGGTCAGCTGTAAGCCAGTTTTTGGCTACATCATAGACAGCGCCCAAGCCTACGCCATAGACAAATAAAACGCTAATACCAGATAGATCTAGCTTTGAAAACCAGTCGTTAAGAGAATCTTCAGTCTGAAGAGGGGCAAATTGTAAGGTAGCTAAGTGGGCGGCTGTTTTGGGGTCAAATAAAGACCACCTTTGGCAATTTAGCTCAAAGGTGGTCTCAGACATCTTAAGAAGCCTCTGCTTTTTCTAAAGGCTCACGACGTATTGTGGGTAATGTTTTACCCAAAACATTGTCTTTATCAATGAAGATTTCACGGATAGTTTCGTCCGTTGGTACATCATACATAAGATCACGCATTAAATTTTCTAAAATCATGCGAAGTGCGCGAGCTCCCGTACCTGCTTCATGAGCTTTTTGGGCAATAGCAAGCAAGGCATCGTCCGTAAATTCAAGGTTTACGCCCTCCATAGCAAAGAGTGCCTTAAACTGCTTGATGACAGCATTCTTTGGTTTTTCTAAGATATTAACGAGGTCATCAGATGTAAGCTCGTTACAGTTTGCAATGCTGTTAAAGCGGCCAATAAATTCTGGGATCATGCCAAACTGGACAAAGTCTTCTGGTTCAACTTTAGCTAAAAGGGCATTTTTCTCAGTGTGGTCAATAGCTTCACGGTCTTCAATTTCAAAACCAATCGTGGTTTTACCAAGGCGTTTTGCAATCATCTTATCAAGGTTTACAAAAGCACCGCCAGCGATAAACAAAATGTTTTCGGTGTTGATGCGAATGTATTCTTGGTTTGGATGCTTGCGTCCACCTTTTGGAGGTACGTTAGCTACTGTTCCTTCAACGATTTTAAGAAGAGCCTGCTGTACACCTTCGCCCGATACATCGCGTGTTATAGACACGTTTGATGTGGTGCGGTGGAGTTTGTCAATTTCGTCGATGTAGATGATACCTTTTTCTGCTCTTTCTACGTCGTAATCGGCGTTTTGGAGGAGACGTAGGATGATGTTTTCAACATCTTCACCAACATACCCGGCTTCAGTAAGCGTTGTAGCATCAGCAATAGCAAAAGGAACATCTAAAATTTGTGCCAAAGTTCGAGCAATAAGCGTTTTACCAGAGCCTGTAGGGCCAAAGAGCATCACGTTAGACTTGTTAAATTCAATATCGCCTGGGCCTTTTTTGGCGTTGATGCGCTTATAGTGGTTGTAAACCGCAACGCTAATTACTCGCTTTGCTTGTTCTTGACCAATAATATACTCGTCAAGCTTTGTTTTAATTTCTCTTGGCTTTAAAACCTTAAATTCAAATTGAGATTGAGGTTTTTTATCAAGTATACCTGTGCAAAGCTGTACGCAACGATCGCAGATATAGACATTAGGTCCGGCGATGAGCTTTTCTACCAGATCTTCTGGCCTTCCACAAAATGAGCAGCATGCTGCTTCTTTATTAAAAACAGATCTTTTGGTCATGAGATAAAAACCACTTTAATTATTATTATGCGCTAGCTGCAACAACAGGTGCATCTTTCTTTTTAGGTACTAACACTTCATCTGCTATGCCATAGGCGACAGCTTCTTCTGCACTTAAGAAAAAGTCGCGCTCAGAATCTTCGCGGATTCTTGCGATAGACTGGCCTGTGTTCTTAGATAGAATTTCGTTTAAGCGCTGCTTTTGGAAGATAATTTCTTTAGCCTGTAGAGCCATATCAGCTGCTGTTCCACCCATGCCACCGCTTGGCTGGTGCATCATGATGCGGCTATTAGGTAGTACAAATCTGCGGCCTTTGGTGCCGGCAGAAAAGAGTACTGCGCCCATAGAAGCTACTTGGCCAATGCAGTAGGTATTTACGTTGCAGCCAAGGTACTGCATGGTGTCGTAGATAGCAAGGCCGGCAGTTAGGTAGCCACCTGGTGAGTTTAAATAAAGGTGTATATCTTTTTTGGGGTCTTCCATTTTTAAGAAAAGAAGCTGAGCTACAACAACATTGGCGATATGGTCATCAATGCCTGTACCAATAAATATGATGCGATCTTTGAGTAAGCGTGAATAGATGTCCATTACACGTTCGCCGCGGCCTGTATCTTCAATTACATAAGGAGTTGTCATCTGGTCGTATCTCCAATCAGTTTCTTTTTTAAACCTTACTTAAAAGGCTGGATATTTTTCGTCATAATAGCAAAACGCGAATAGACAGCAAGGGGAGTTTTATTATTTTGCCACAATTTGTCTAAAATAGCCCTCAAGGCGCTATATCAATGCAAAAAGGGCATAACCAATTGCTTGTTTATGCCCTATAATATACTACAAATCTGATTTAAGGTGAAAATTACTTCTGTTTGAGTAGGTAATCTTCACATTTTCTCATCATGATCATCATTACAAGGCGGTTACGCACTTCATCAGGAGCTAAACCTGCGTACACAAGTCTTTGCTGACGAGGTAGTTGCATCTGATGTTGGAACTCAGTTTCTAGCTCTTGCTGCGTGATAGAAACATCAGCATGAGGCGTAATTTGACGCATCATGAACATCCACATGAAAAAGCCACGAGATTCAGCTTCGATCTGTGCTTTAAGCTCTGATTCTTGTGCATTTGTCATAGGTACAGTGCCCTGTTTGACATCTGCACCTTGTTTGCAATAGGCTAAACGGCCTCGAACTTCTGCATCAACGAGTGATGAAGGAAGATCAAATGGGTACTTTACGAGCATTTCGCGGCGGAGGTTATAGCGAGCAAGCTCATGAGAATATTCTTCTTCTTCACGCTTTAGGCGCGTTTCTATAAAGCTTTTAAGGTCAGCAACTGAGGCGGCACCAAATTTTTGGGCAAATTCATCAGTTTCTTCTGGCATAATAGCTTTTTTGATGGCCTTAACAGTCACGCGAGATTGTTTTGCTGCAGAGTCACTTTCGTACACAATGATATGTGACGGATCATCTTTATCTGGTTGAGCTAAAACTTCTTTAGACTCATCAACATTCATGCCCTTAACGGCATCGTAGAGCCATTTTGGCATATCATCTTTTTCAAGTAAAAAGAGGTGATTTACGCATACGTTGTGAGCAGGATGCTCAATGACATCAATATCAAGTTCTACGTAGTTGCCGTCTTTTGCAGGCTTGCCTTCGATCGGCTCCCATGTAGCGTGCATAAGCTGTAGCTGACGGTATGAGCGCTCTACAGCCTTCGGATCTAAGGGGCGAGGTTCAACAATCTTGGTGTCGATATTTTTTGGATCAAGTGTTGGAACATTCGGCTCTACTTCAAGTTCAAAGATAGCTGTAGCGCCAGTTTCTTTTGAAAACTTTTTTAACTCAGATTTTTTCAGGCTATTGCGAGTAAAAGGGCGGATATTGCCAAGAGTCAGACTTTCGCTAAAAGCTGTTTGAAGCGCGACGTCGCGAGCTTCACCTTCGATTGCTTTGGCATAGTTATGGTGAAGAATTTGATCTGGTACTTTGCCTTTACGAAAGCCAGGAACTGACACTTCTTTACGTACTGCTTTTAGGCCTTTATCGTATGCAGCTTTTACGCTTTCAGGAGTTATTTCAACTTCCATGCGAACTTGGCAGCCAGGCTTGTTGATAACTTTAGTTTTAATGTTGTCGTTCTGGAATTCAAGTGTGTTTTCAGCTGTTTGTTGCATGGATTTACCTCAAAAATTTAACGAGAAGTGACTTAAAAAAGAATAGCGGGCGAAGGGATTTGAACCCACGACCCTCACGTTGGCAACGTGATGCTCTACCACTGAGCTACGCCCGCATATTTATGTTGATGAACGATGTGTGTCATTCATATCACTTTACAGCGATGGGCAAAATCTTACTAATTTCCGGGTATTTTTAGCAAACCAAAAAAGAAAAAAAATGAAGTGTGTGATTTTTTTCACCACTGAGACCACTGAGAACACAAGAGAAAAACAAAAAAGCAAAGTGCTTAAATTAATGATTCTGCTCTCGTGTTCTCGTTTCTCTCAGTGTGCTAGAGTGGTTTCTAGTTTTCTGTTTTTGTTTTTCTCTGCGCCTCTGTTCTCCCTCTGCGGTAAAAATGTATTTATTTCACAACCCATTACCAAAGCAACATTTTAAGCATAAAGATATACTAGAAATAGTACGTGATTATTTTTTACCGCAGAGAGAGAACAGAGGCGCAGAGAAAAACAAAAAAGCAAAGAACTTAAATTAATGATTCTACTCTTGTGTTCTCCTTTCTCTCATGTGCTAGAGTGGTGAAAAAATGGGGAATTCAAAAAAACATGTGTTGGTGCGTCCGTAGCGTATTGTGGAGGCAAATGCGCGTACTTTCTTTTTTTTAAGGTGGAAAGTTGTTGATTAAATCCGGATTTTTTTGAATAAGGTTCCAAACACGGACTAAACACCATAAGGGAGCTTATAGATGCCAGCAGTAACTCAAGCGCAACTCCTCAACTTTCGCAAAATGAAGCATGAATTCTCGCCCCAAATGCTTCGTGAAGGCAAAACCTTGTATGACAAAACAGGCGTTAAAGAGGCAAGACTCGTACAATTTGGCGATAAAACAATCAAAATATCAGCGCAAGTATCTGGCGCTTATGCAAATGCCTACACATGTGAGATCGAAGTAGATAGGCACGAATCTGAAATTCTCGACTCTAACTGTGACTGTCCACACCATTATGACTGTCTCCATTTGGCATGCCTACTCTTTTTCTTAGAAGAAAACTTCGAAGCTCTTGTTTTACAGTACTTTGAAGGCAAAAATCGCACAAAAGAGCTAGGCCC
>JAJFUY010000220.1 GCA_021372185.1 Chlamydiales bacterium
AGCACTCGGAAGCCGGATGCCTATCATCGTTGTTCCTGCCATGCATCACGCGATGTTTCGTCATGCCGGAGTAATCGGAAATCTGGATCGTCTGAAATCATGGGGTATTCCGATCATTGGTCCCAGGATAGAAGAAGGCAAAGCAAAGATTGAACTAGTAGCATTATTTGCTCCAGAGCATGGCCTCTATGGCGACACTCATGCGGGACTTGCTGTTGCGTCATCAAAAACCGAAGAAGGGTTACCCATTCACAGCCTTCACGGTGTAACTCGCAGGCCAACAGCGCAGATGCTAAAGGGCATCTCTCTACTTGTATTTGATATACAAGATCTTGGTGCACGATCCTATACCTATGCCTCTACACTCTTTTATACTATGGAGGAGGCCGCCAAACTAAAAATCCCCGTACTTGTGTTAGACAGACCAAATCCCATAAATGGCGTGATTGTTGATGGCCCCATGCTTGAAAAGGATCTACGCTCATTTGTTGGGTATATAGATGTTCCCTATTGCCACGGCATGACTATTGGCGAGTTAGCAAATCTATTTAATGAAGAATATAAAATTGGCTGTGACCTAAAAGTTATCTCTATGAGAGGGTGGAAGCGTTGGATGAGTTTTGATGATACCGGCCTACACTGGATACCAACAAGCCCCAACATCCCCGAATCCTCAACGGCTGCATTTTACCCCATGACGGGCTTTTTAGGTGATATGCGTTTTGTATCGATTGGTGTAGGCTACACACTCCCATTTAAAGTAATCGGCGCTCCTTGGATTAACCCTAGCAAGTTTTCTCACGCACTTAACGCAAAAAAACTCCCAGGTGTCCATTTTTATCCTTTTCGCTTTCAACCGGTAGGCGGATCTTTTATGGGAAAAGCTTGTAAGGGAACACTCATAAAAGTGACAAATCGCCAAAGATTTCTACCAGTAACTACAGCCTATGCCATCATGAGCACATTAAAAGAGCTCTACCCCAAAGAAACAGCTAAAGCCATACGCGATGTAAAATCAAAACCAGAAACATTCTTTAAGGCCTGCGGCACATACACAATTCTCGAGATGCTAGAAAAAGAAAAAGTTCCTTTTGCAAAACTCACAACAATCCATGCCAAAGAACGCCAAAAATTCCTCGAAATCCGCAAAAAACACCTCAACCCCGACTACTAAGAAAAAACTGATTGTTTTTGGTATTTTTCTCTCTGTATTCTCTCTGCGTCTCTGCGGTAAAAAATATAGACAACACACCATTACATAGAAAAAGTTATTGACGCTTTTTTAATACATTTTTCACCGCAGAGCCGCAGAGAGAATACAGAGAGAATACGGAATTGGAAAATTGTATTTTTAAATAATCCAAGATTATGCCTTGCACAAATTAGCAGTCGCGTCAATAGGTTGCTAAGTCGTTGACGAAAATGGGGCAAACCGGTACCTTTATTGCTTACTCTAACAATTCGAGGGGATGACACACATGATGAAATTGAAACCTTTAGGCAATCGCGTACTTGTTCAGCGATCAAAAGTTAAGACAACAAAAGGCGGCATTCTGCTTCCTGATACAGCACAAGAAAAACCAAAAATGGGCTCAATCATCGCGTGCGGCCCCGGCAAAACAAATGATGACGGCCAAGTAGATGCTATGAGTGTAAAAGTGGGCGACGTTATTTTATTTGGCTCATATGCTGGCACACCTGTAAAAGACATGGGCGATGAAGATGAATTTCTCATTCTTTCTGAAGATGAAATTTTGGGCATAATCGAATAACACCTCAACTAGGAGAGAATTTATATGGCAAAGATGCTGCAATTTAATGAAGAGGCCTTAAAAGCACTCTCAAAAGGTGTTAAAACACTTGCTCGCGCAGTAAAAGTTACTCTTGGTCCAAAGGGCCGTAACGTTGTAATTAACAAGGGCCTAGGCGCGCCGCTATCTACAAAAGACGGCGTTACAGTTGCAAAAGAAGTAAACTTAAAAGATAAGTTCGAAAATTTAGGTGCGCAAATTGTAAAAGAAGCTGCTTCTAAAACATCTGACGTTGCAGGCGATGGCACAACTACTGCTATTGTTTTAGCTGAAGCCATCTTCCAAGCCGGCCTTAAGAACGTGTCAGCGGGCGCAAACCCTATGACCATTAAGCACGGCATTGAAAAAGCAGTCGCTGCTATCATAGAGGGATTAAATGACCTTGCAACACCAGTCTCAAGCTCAGAAGAAATTAAGCAGATTGCTCAAATTTCAGCTAATAACGACCCTGAAATTGGCAAAATTATTAGTGAAGCCATGGAAAAAGTGGGCAAAGACGGCATTATCACTGTAGCTGAAGCCAAAGGCATAGAAACACACCTAGAAGTAGTTGAAGGCATGCAGTTTGATAAAGGGTATCTATCACCATACTTTATCACAAATGGCGAGACTATGGCAGTTGAGCTTGATAACCCAGCTATCTTAATCACAGACAAAAAAATATCAACTTCTAAAGACCTTATCCCAATCTTAGAAAAGGTTATGGAAAAAGGCCCAAGACCGTTTTTGATTATTGCTGATGACGTAGATGCTGATGCATTAGCCACGCTTGTAGTAAACAAACTAAAAGCAGGTCTTCCTGTTTGCGCTGTTAAAGCCCCAGGCTTTGGCGACCGCCGTAAAGCTATTTTACATGACATCGCCATACTCACAGGCGCTACCTTTATCACAGAAGAAATTGGCCTTACACTAGAAGATGCGACACTTGATCAGCTTGGATCATGCAAAACTATCAAAGTAACAAAAGATGAAACAACGATCATCGACGGTTCTGGCGATAGCAGAATTATCCAAGATCGCGCACGTCAAATTAGAACAGAATTATCCAATAGCACCTCAAATTACGACAAAGAAAAGCTCGAAGAGCGCCTAGCGCGCCTTGCTGGCGGTGTTGCAGTAATTAATGTGGGCGCAGCTACAGAAACTGAGCTTAAAGAGAAAAAAGCCCGCGTAGAAGATGCTCTGCACGCAACACGTGCTGCAGTTGCTGAAGGCATTGTGCCAGGTGGTGGCGTAGCAATTTTACGCGCTATTAGCAAGCTAGACACGCTAAAGCTCACAGGTGATGAAGCAATTGGCGTTGCAATTGTGCGCCAAGCCGCATTTGAACCAGCTACAGCCATTGCAAACAACTGCGGCAAACAAGGCCAGCTAGTTGCAGAAAAAATCTATGAAGCTAAAGGCGCATATGGCTATAACGGCCTTACAGACCAGTTTGGAGACCTTGTAAAAGAAGGCGTAATTGACCCAGTACAAGTAACCAAAACAGCGCTCATCAACGCAGCCTCAATTGCAGCCATGCTCTTGACCACTGCCTGCATGATCACAGACAAGCCACAGAAAAAACCAGCTCTAGGCGCAAATGCTATGGGTGGCATGGGTGGCATGGGTGGTATGGGTATGGGTGGAATGGGAGGTATGGGTGGTATGGGGATGGGAGGTATGGGTGGTATGGACATGGATTACTAACCACAATGTATTAAATCCAAAAAGGCTGAAGCTCTATAGCTTCGGCCTTTTTATTTTATGAGGAAAAAGAATGCCTACGTATTGCTACAGATGCCAATCGTGCAACAAAGAACAAGAAATTGTCCAAAAGATGTCAGATGAGCCTATCAAAGAGTGCCCATTTTGCCATCAAGAGGCTTTTAAACGCGTTCCGCCGAAGCAAGTATCCATCCAGTTTAAAGGCTCAGGCTTTTACATCACTGACTACACCAAGAAAAACACCCCAGATGGCGGTGGCTGCGGCAACGGGTCATGCGGCAACAAAGGCTGTCACTAAAAAAGCTTCGTAGACAAAAAGTGTGTGATTTTTCAACGCAAAGGAGCAACAAAAGGCGCAAAGACGCAAAGGAAGCTTCTCCGGTTAAAAATCTATTTTTATAAAACTATTTTTTGTTTTTCTTTGCGTCTTTGCGTCTTTTGTTGCTTCTTTGCGTTAAAAAAAAATCACACACCTGAAAATCTTACGACCTTTCAGAAACATATTTCAGCTGCTGCAAATTAGTCATGGTCAAAAAAGAGCCGTTTTTGTATGATATTGGTCTCTTATGCACTGGTAGCTCAGCTGGATAGAGTACCTGGCTACGAACCAGGTGGTCAGAGGTTCGAATCCTCTCCAGTGCAAATTGTCAAACAGCTTTACAGGCAAATATGCCAAGCTATTCCAAAACAAACATAGATATCGTAAGCTTCCCCTCTGGGGCCCTTGGCACCAATGCCTATTTGGTTATTTGCAAAAAAACCAATAAAGCTGCCCTCATAGATGCCCCAGAAGATAGTTTACTTAAAATAACTAGGGAATGCCAAAAACGCGCCTGCACGCTTGAAAAGCTCATTCTTACCCACTCTCACTGGGATCATATCGCAGAAGCTAGCCTCTATAAAATGCCTGCCTACATACACCCAGAAGATGCCTATAATTTAAAAAGCCCCGGATCTGACAAGCTTAAGAGCTGGCTCTCAATTGAAGGCGTTGAGCCTACAGGCTATCTCAAAGAAGGGGATGTTGTACATATTGGCGATA
Organism: Chlamydiales bacterium; assembly: GCA_021372185.1. Lineage (GTDB taxonomy): Bacteria > Chlamydiota > Chlamydiia > Chlamydiales > FEN-1388 > SZAS-7. The sequence continues at coordinate 4,561 of JAJFUY010000220.1, forward strand.
GCTCTTGGGAGATTATTCACACCCCAGGACACTCTCCTGGTGGCATATGCCTATACTGTGAAGAAGAAGGGGTGCTCATTTCCGGTGACACACTCTTTAAAGGCAGCCTTGGCCGTATTGACCTTCCTACATCAGAGCCAGAACGTATGTGGCCCTCATTAAAAAAGCTAAGCTTTTTGCCCAAAGAAACTCAAGTGTTTCCAGGTCACGGTGCCCCCACCACAATTGGCGCTGAAAACTGGCTGGCTAATGCTGAGCAGATCTTCCAGTGATAAAATCATAAAAATCAGACTCGGTCATAATAAGAAAACTATGCCGATCTTGGCACAATTTAGCACCCTCGTCAATAAGCTCAAGACTTGCCACCCCGGGCAAAAAGAGAGCTTTAAGGGTAATGACAGCTGTGTGAGCTTGTTTCAACAGTCTAAATCCAAAGCTATAATCAGGTAGGCTTACACCCTCTTCACGTACTCTATAGTACATAATGGGTGTTCCGTAACAAAGAGTCTGCATAGCAAAATGAAGGCCGTAGGCATCTTCTGGTGCATGGCCAAGGTGAGTAAACAAATCAATAGGTTTGCGACAAAAGTAGAGGGTGTCATATGCGCCTTTTTCTGCTTGGCCAAAAAGTGCTACAACAGGTGTTTGCATACTAATACACCTCCTAATAAATATCTCTTAATCTCAATCTTGATCTAATTCACAGCGTCCATGTAAAAAACAGATTAGGATTAAGATTAAGAGAAAACACCCCTCACACTTTAATTATATCACAAATTTATTTTTTGAACTTATTGCTATCCAGGTAATGAGCGGCTATTCCAAGCTCGTTTTCTATTTGGAGAAGGCGATTATACTTAGCTACGCGGTCACTTCGGCATGGTGCGCCAGTTTTAATTTGGCCAGCTCGTGTAGCCACACTTAAATCCGCAATAAAGCTATCTTCTGTTTCACCCGATCTATGCGAGATAATACAGGCAAAGCCATTTGTTTGCGCGAGTGCTATGGTATCTAGCGTCTCTGTAAGCGTTCCGATCTGATTTACTTTTATCAAAATTGAATTTGCAGCTTTTGTTGCGATGCCTTTTTGCAAAAATTTAGGATTGGTTACAAAAATATCATCACCTACAATCTGCACTTTTTTGCCCAATTTTTCTGTAAGATACTGCCAGCCTTCCCAATCTCCCTCAGAGAGGCCGTCTTCAATTGAATCAATTGGAAAGTGTGAGACAAGGCTTTCTAGATAGGCGGTTTGCTCTTGATAAGTTCTCTTAAGGCCGTTTTTCTTTTTCATTTCAAGATAATGGCCGTTTTCAAAGAGCTCAGTTGCAGCACAGTCTAAAGCTAAAGAAATTTGCTTACCTGGCTCAAATCCCGCCTGCTTAATGGCTTCACAGATAAGCTCAAGAGCCTCTTCGTGAGAAGCTAGATTTGGCGCAAAGCCTCCTTCATCACCAACAGATATAACATGGCCCTTTTTCTTTAAAATGGATTTAAGCACATGATACACCTCAACTCCCCAACGTAGCCCCTCAGAAAAGCTTTTGGCTCCTATTGGACGAATCATAAATTCCTGAAAATCCATCGTATTATCAGCATGCACACCGCCGTTAATGATGTTAAGCATTGGGCAAGGTAGTTCGCGGGCTATATTACCACCTAAATACTGGTAAAGCGGCTCATTTCTTATTAGAGATGCTGCCCGTGCAGAAGCAAGCGACACAGCAAGCATGGCATTTGCCCCAAATCGCGATTTATTTTCTGTACCATCAGCATCAATCATGAGTTTATCAAGATTTGCTTGGTCAAAAATAGATTCACCAACTAATAAATCAGAAATAGTGCCATTTATGCTACCTATAGCCTTAAGAACACCTTTGCCTAAATAGCGCTCCTTATCTCCATCACGTAGCTCAACCGCTTCATTTTGGCCAGTGGATGCGCCAGATGGCACCTGGGCCCACGCTACAGCGCCACCTTCTGCTTTTACGCAGGCGGCAACGGTGGGATTTACCCTAGAGTCTAGTACTTCAAGTCCTTGTATCGATAAAATCTTATTCATAATGTAAAAACCAGCTATTAGTGTTAATGTGAATTACTATATACTATTGGCATGAAACTTGTTATTACAAAATCTATGCCTCTTTTAGAGGCTCTTGCTACTATGTGTCCTGACAGCAGCAAAACGCGTTTACGTGAGTTTATACGCCAGGGTCGCATAAAAATTGACACCGAAGTCGTCACACGAAACGACGCTACGGTAGAAGCCGGCCAAACAGTCTTATTTAATGAACATAAAGTAAAATATGACTTCAGTGGTCTAAAACTTGTTTTTGAAGATCAATACCTAGTTGTAATTGATAAACCCTCTGGTCTTTTGAGTGTTTCTACCAACTTTGAATCGCAAGAAACAGCCCACGCTAAGCTAAAAAGACGATACCACCCCAAAAAAGTATTTGTGGTTCACCGCCTTGACCAGGATACCTCGGGCCTATTGCTCTTTACAACACACCACGAAAGCTATTTAGCTTTAAAAGAAGCCCTAAAAAAGCGCCTCATTAAACGAACCTATCACGCTATTGTAGAAGGCAAGCTAGAAGGCTCAGGCACCTGGACATCATACCTTTCTGAAGATGCTATGTACTATGTACACTCATCTAACGATCCATCTAAAGGCGAGCTTGCAACCACTCATTACGAAGCCGTTTCTTATAAAAATGGCTGTACACTCGTAAAGTTTAGGCTAGAATCCGGCAAAAAGAATCAAATTAGAGTGCAAGCTGCTGATGCCGGCTTTCCTATAGTGGGAGATGCAAAATATGGTGCCAAGACAAACCGTTATGGCCGTTTAGCACTTCATGCTACAAACCTCGAACTTGTGCACCCACATACACAAAAAACTCTTGTGTTTTGCTCGAATTTCCCAATTGCACTATAGTGCAAAAAAAGGCGCTAATTACTAGCGCTTCCCTGGGAGACATGAATGGACCTACAACCCGAACGACCTTTAGAATGCGGTGAGTGCAAAAAACCGGTAGCTGTCATCTACACAGAAGTTGTGGGCAAGATGATGTACCGGATTGCTATGTGCTCTGATTGCCCTATGCTGAGACAAAAACTCTATGGGTCTCGAACAATTGATGCTACAAACTCAGAAGCAATTGCCTCAGGCCTTTGCTGCGGAGAATGTGGCACCACAGCCGATGAAGTACGTATGGGGTCAAGCGTTGGCTGCAGCTTATGCTACGAGGTATTTCAAGACCTTATCACCCAAGAAATCACCGCGCAAGAAAAGCTGCCTCTCCCACCAAAAGGTAAAGATCGGAAGA